>JAIBBZ010000040.1 GCA_019694435.1 Pirellulales bacterium | reverse complement strand
AATAGCGGCGGTAGGACTTGAACCTACGACCTACGGCTTATGAAGCCGCCGCTCTAACCTCTGAGCTACGCCGCCGAACCTATTTGGACTAGCGACTTTACAGCGGCCATGCAGCGTCGACAAGGGGGGCCTCGCCGCACAGGCCATTTCCTCCTGCCGCGGGGCCCGGAAACCACGTTCCTTGATCGCTGTGTGGCTGCGCTGATTGTTTGCTGACACTTCATCGCAAGGTTAGGATCGGAACGACGCAGCCCTTGCGGCACCGAGACGACTCGGGCCGGCAACTTTGCGGGTTGCCCGCGGACAGATTGAGGCCCTTGAGTCGCCCACAAGCAGGAATGTCTATGACGGGGGCGGTCGTTACACCCGCTGGAATGCGGATCATTACGTTGTTGGTCGGACAACCCCCGCAGACCATGGCCAGCCTGATCCAGGCGACCGGGGTCACTCGGACCGCCGTGACCGAGCAGCTCAACGACCTGTTGGGCTCGGGGTTTGTGCGCCGCACGCTGGAGCGCGCCGGCCGCGGTCGCCCGAGGCATCGATATGAGGCCACCGAACTGGCGCTGCGCACCCTGTTTGCAAACAATCAGCGGCTGTTGGCCCCCGCGCTGGTTGATGCGGTCACCGAGATCGGCGGAGCGGAGCTCCGCAGGCAGGTGCTCGAAGGGGCGACGCAGCGGCTGATCGAACACTACCGCCAACAAATCACCGCCCAAGATCCGGGCCCGCGTTTCACGCAATTGGCTGAGCTGTTGGCCCGCGAGGGCGTCGTCGTCGACGTCGAGCAGCGGCCCGATCGCGTGGTCCTGCATCAGCGAACCTGCCCGTTCGTCGACATGGTTGACGACTCCCGGGCGGTGTGCGCGGTGGAAAAAGCCATGATGTGCGGCGTCGTGGGCTTCCCGGTGGAAATGGTCGGCTGTCGGCTCGACGGCAATTCGGGCTGCACGTTTCAGGTTCATGCCGCGCCACCGCCGTCGGACTCTCTGGATTATCCACCGACTGGGCCCGGGGCCACGGCGGTTTCGCGGTGAAACGTGCGGCGCGTAGCGTTCGTTTCGCGGCGCCTCGAACCAGACGCATGCTGCTCGGGTGCGCGATCGCCGGCGCTTGCTTGCTCTTGGCTGCCGTCGGCGGTTGGGCCTTGGGATGGTGGCTGCCGGGGCACGCGCCTGGGGCGAGCCGCTACGTCGGGCGCCAGACCTGCGGGCAGTGCCACCCCGAGCAATTGCGCCGGCATGCCGGGTCGAACCACGATCGGGCCATGGAACGCGTCGGCGCCGACACCGTGCTCGGCGATTTTGAGCAGCGCGATTTCGAGCACTTTGGCGTCCAGACGCATTTTCATCGGCTCGCCGAACAGTTCCTGGTCGACACCGAAGGGCCCGGCGGCGGGCAACAGACCTATCCGGTGAGATACACCTTCGGCGTGCGGCCGCTGCAGCAGTATCTGGTCGAGTTTCCGGGCGGACGGCTGCAGTGTCTGCCGCAAGCCTGGGACACCGAAGCCCGGCGCTGGTTTCATCTGTATCCGCAGGAGAGGTTGGCCCCCAGCGACGAGCTGCACTGGACCGGCGCGGCCCAAAACTGGAATTACATGTGCGCCGAATGTCATTCGACGAACCTCGAGCGCAACTTCGAACTCGCCGCCAACGCCTATCACACCACCTGGTCGGAAATCGACGTCAGCTGCGAGGCCTGCCACGGCCCAGGCAGCCGACACGTCGACATGGCCGAAAGCTGGTTACCCTGGTGGGACGGCAGCCCCGCGCGTGGCTTGAACCCCATCCGGGCCTCTGCGCGACAGGAGATCGAAACCTGCGGTATGTGCCATTCGCGCCGCCGTGCCAGTTTTGCCGGCCACCAGCCAGGCGATCCTTTGCTCGATCACTACGACGTAGAACTGCTCCGCGAGGGGATCTATTACCCCGACGGCCAGATCCTTGAAGAGGACTACGAATACGGCTCGTTCCTCGAGAGCAAGATGTTCCTCAAGGGCGTGCGTTGCACCGACTGCCACGATCCACATACCGCGACGCTGCGGGCCGAGGGCAACAAGCTCTGCAATCGCTGTCACGAGCCGGCCCGCTTTGACACGCCCCGTCACCATCATCACGCTGCGGGCTCGACGGGTGCATCGTGCGTGGCCTGTCACATGCCGACGCGCACTTACATGGTGGTCGATGCACGCCATGACCATAGTCTGCGCATTCCGCGGCCCGATCTGAGCGACAAGCTGCAGACGCCCAATACCTGCACCGACTGTCATCGCGATCAGACGAATGCCTGGGCCGCGCAGCACACCGCGACGTGGTATGGCCCGCACGCCGAGCGCGCTCCGCATTTTGGCGAGACGCTCGCAGCGGCGCGCGCCGCGCAGCCCAACGCGGGCGCTGCACTTGCGGCCTGGGCCAGGCGGCGCGATCAAAGTCCCATCGTTCGGGCCACGGCCGTGGCCCATCTGGCTGCTCTGCCGGCCGGCGCAGTCGCGGGCACCACGGTGGCCGACGCGCTGGCGACCGCTCTCGACGACCCCGAAGCGATGGTGCGGCTGGCAGCCGTGCGCGGTTGCGAGCAGCGTCTGGGCGCGGCCGGCGGGGGACTTCTTGCGGCTCGCTTGGACGACGCCAGTCGTCTGGTGCGCACGGAGGCGGCGCGTGCGTTATCGAGTTTCCCCGATCGGCAGCTTACGGCTGCTGACGAGGCGGCTTTTTCCCGATCGCTCGAAGAGTACTTGAAGGGACAGGAAGACTTCGCCGACCAGGCGGCGGCCCATCTGAATCTCGGCGTGATTCGTTCGAACCAAGGGCGGCCCGATCTGGCCGAGGCGGCCTACGCCACGGCGCTGCGCCTGGCGCCAGGCTATGTGCCCGCGCGAGTCAACTGGGCGATGCTCTGTTACGACGCAGGGCGTCTGGATGAGGCCGAGCGTCTGTTGCGCGAGGCCTTGTCGCTCGCCCCGGACTTTGCCCCGGCGCACTACTCGTTGGGCCTCCTCTTGGCCGAGTCGCCCGCACGACTTGCCGAAGCCGAACAGTCGCTATTGAAAGCGGTGACTGCCGATCCGCATCAGATTCGCGCCTGGTACAACCTGGCCCTGGCGAACGAGCACCTCGGGCGGCCGGCACAGGCCGAGGCATATCTGCGCACGGCGCTCGAGAAGAACCCCGGCGATCCGCAGCTGATCGAGGCCTTGGCGATGTTCCTGGCGCGCCTGAAACGCTGGGACGAGGGGCTGGCCTTGGTCGAACAATGGGTCGCCAGCACGGGCGCCCAAGACCAGCGCGCTGCCGCCCTGCTCGAATACTTGCGCCCCCGCGTTAAGGCTGGCTCGAGCCCGGGTCCGAGCCCTCCGCCGGGCTTGCCGTAGCGATTGTGCAAGTCGCTGTGACTGTTTGGCTTACGTCGCTGGAATCGACGAAGAAAATGATTGCCGGCCGGATTCAGGTTCGGTTATCATCATCGTTGACACATGACTGCTTGCCCTCCCAGCTTGTCGAGGGCCTGGGTCATGCCCGCCTTGCACGGTAACGCTCAGGGCCGACGCATGCCGAGCCGACGCAATCACTTCGGGTTCCTGACCGGATGGTCCACAGTCGTTTGCGCAGCCCTGCTTGGAGTTTTCGGGGCAAATGCAGCGGAATTGAATCCATCGACAACCGCCGATGCATCCGCTGGTCAGGCGCCGGCGCCCGCTGCGTACGGTCGATCCCAGTTTGCCGACTACGAGCGGGAACATTGGGCGTTTCTCCCTGTGAAGCGCCCGCCTCTGCCCGAAGTGCAGCGGCTCGATTGGGTGCAAAGTCCCATCGATGCGTTCGTGCTGGCGGCGCTCGAGGACAAGTCGCTCGACCCGGCGCCGCAGGCCGCGCCGCTGGCGCTGTTGCGGCGCGTCTTTCTCGACCTGATCGGGCTGCCGCCCACGGTGGCCGAGCAAGCAGCGTTTCTCGCAGATCCGTCGCCCGCGGCCTATGCCCGTGTGGTTGACGATTTGCTAAGCCGGCCGCAATACGGCGAGCGTTGGGCCAGGCATTGGCTCGACGTGGTGCGCTATGCGGAATCGAACGGGTACGAACGCGACGGGGCCAAGCCGAACGCGTGGCGTTATCGTGACTATGTCATCGCCTCGCTGAACGACGACAAGCCGTACGATCGTTTCATCATCGAGCAATTGGCCGGCGACGAACTGCCGGGTTCGAACGCCGAAACGCAGATCGCGACCACTTTCTTGCGTTTGGGCCTGTGGGACGACGAACCGGCCGATCCGCTGGTCGACCGGTACGACCAGTTGGACGACGTCGTCGGCGTCACGAGTGCGTCCTTGCTGGGGCTCACGCTCCGCTGTGCGCGCTGCCACGATCACAAGTTCGAGCCGTTTACTCAACAGGACTATGCTCGCGTGCTGGCGGCCTTCGAGCCGCTGAAGCGCCCGCAGAACAACCGCGAAGATCTTGACCGGCTGGTGGGTACTCCGCAAGAGCTCGAGACGTTCCGCAACGCGACCGCAGCGGTCGATCAGCGCGTCGGTACCTTGCGGCGCGACCTGGATACGCTCGAATCGCACGTCGCGCGGCGGCTGGTCGCCACCGGATCGAGCAAGTTGCCGCCGGAGATGCAGACGGCTTTGACGACCGATCCGGCGACGCGCTCCAAAGAGCAGCAAGAGCTGCTCGCCAAGGCGCGCGAGCAAATCGTGGCCGAGATCATCAAGGCCTGCACGACAGAAGAGACCCGCCAGCGCAATGGGATCTTGGGCGAGATGGCCTCGGCCGAGGCAACGCGTCCGGCCGAGCCGCCGCGGGCATACGTCTGGTTCGAAGACACGCCCCAGGCGAGCCCGACGCACGTGTTCTACCGCGGCGATCCGCGAAGCCCGCGCGAGGAAGTTGCCGCCGGCGTACCAGCCGTGTTGGTCGATGCGCCGCCCCGCGCGGCCGCGCCCACCGCGGTCAGCACGGGTCGTCGCCTGCAGCTGGCCCATTGGATCGCCGACAGCAATCACCCGCTGACTGCGCGCGTGATGGTCAACCGAATCTGGCAGCAACATTTCGGCGAGGGGCTGGTCGCGACGGAGAACGATTTCGGCCTGATGGGCAGCCCGCCGTCGCATCCCGAACTGCTCGATTGGCTGGCCGCCGAATTTGTCGCCAGCGGCTGGAAATTCAAATCGCTGCACCGGCACATCCTGTTGTCGGCCACTTACCAGATGGCGGCCGTGTCGAACCCTGCGGCCGAAGCGTCGGACCCGAAGATCGAATTCCTCTGGTGCTATCCGTCGCGGCGTTTGCAGGCCGAAACGATTCGCGATTTGATCTTGTCCGCCAGCGGTCAGTTGAACCTGGATGCCGGCGGGCCGAGCGTATATCCCAAGATCGCGCCCGCGGTCCTGGCCAGCCAATCGCGGCCGGGGCTGGGCTGGGGTAGCTCGGACGAACACGCCGCCTCGCGCCGCAGCGTGTACGTGTTTGTCAAACGCACGCTGCCGTTGCCCGAGCTGGAGGTGCTCGATCAGCCGAACCCCGATTCGAGCTGCGAGCAGCGCCAAACATCGACGATCGCGCCGCAGGCGCTGACCTACCTGAATGGCGAGTTCATCAACCAGCAGGCCGGGCTGTTTGCCGATCGGCTGCTGCGCGAGGCGGGTCACGAACCCGCGGCGCAAGTCGACTTGTCGTTCCGGTTGACGTTGTGCCGGCTGCCGACTGACGCCGAGCGAGACGTTGTCCTGCAGTTTCTCGCCGAGCATCGACGGCAAATCGAATCCGACGTCCAAACGGCACCGGCCGCGGCGCCGATCGATCCCGAACGGCAAGCGCTGACGTCGTATTGCCTCATGCTGCTCAACACCAACGAATTCGTATTCCTGCCGTAGTTTGTCGATGCAATATCTCGTGGAACGATCGACTCCCGTCGCACACCGACTCTCGCGGCGGCGGTGGCTCCAGTTCGGCGCGCTGGCGGGCGCGGCCCCCTGGGTGCTCCCACACTTGGGCCGCGCCGACGACCCGCATCGTCCGTCGCAGCTGATCGCCGGCAAGTCGGATGATCTGGTGATTCATAGCGCCGACCCGGTGGTGCTGGGCACTCCCGATGCGGTACTTGCCCAGGGTCAAGTCACGCCGAAAGAAAAATTGTTCGTGCGGAACAACTTTCTGGTGCCCGGCTATATGACCCTCGAGCCGAAGCCGCTGGCCGGTTGGCAGATCGAGTTTTCCGGGCTGATTGGAGAGGCCAAGACTCTGGCCGCGACTGAGCTTGAGGCCATGCCGCAAACCGATCGCGAGCTGGTCCTGCAATGCTCAGGCAATGGCCGAATCCTGTTCTCGAAGATCGCACCTACGCAAGGCACGCAATGGCAGCGCGGCGGCATCGGCAACGTGCGGATGAGCGGCGTGCTATTGAGCGAGGTTCTCGAACGCCTGGGCATTGAAATCGACGCCGGTGCGAAGTACCTGACCGCCGAAGGGCTCGATGCACCCAGCGCCAAGGGCAAGCCGGACTTCGAGCACAGTATTCCGCTCGACGTCGCCATGGAGCGGTCGCTGCTGGTCTTGCGATTAGGTGACGAACCGCTGCCGGCCGTGCATGGCGGGCCGGTGCGCCTGGTTACGCCGGGTTACTACGCCACGATGAACGTCAAGTGGCTCACTCGGCTGAGATTCGACGTCGGCGAGACGACCAATCATTACCAGTTGCCGCAATACCGCTTTCCCAATCGCGGCCTTGCGCCGGGCGAGGAATTCGAATACTCGCTGGAAAACAGCCGGCCGAACTACGACCTGCGCATCGCCAGCCGAATTCTGACGCCGGCCGACGGAACGCGAGTCGCAGCAGGGCGGATCGAGGCACGCGGTTTGGCCTGGAACGACGGCGCAGCGCCGATCGAGGCGGTCGAAGTTTCGCTCGACGGCCGTACCTGGCAAGCGACCGAACTGCAACGCTCGTCCAGCCCTTGGGCCTGGCAGCGTTGGCGCTGGACCGCGGACCTGAAGCCCGGAACCACGACGCTCCGTTGTCGGGCCATCGATCGCTTGGGCCGTTCGCAGCCTCCCGATGGCACCACGACCTGGAATCCTCACGGATATGGCTGGCATGCGGTCGACTCTGTGCAATTGAACGTCACCTGAAGGCACCCGTCATGAACGACGCTTCGCCCGGCAACCCGTCGCCCCGCCCCGCCCGCCTGACTCCCTGCGGCCAGTCGCGGCGCGAGTTCTTCTGGGAAGCCGGTGGCGGTTTTGTCGGTACGGCGCTCACGTGGATGCTGGCCCAGGACGGGTTCTTCGGCCCCAGCCGAGCCTGTGCCGCCGATAGCGTGCCGACGACCGGATCGGACCTGAATCCGCTGGCGCCCAAGCCGCCGCATTTCGCCGCGCGAGCCAAGTCCTGCATCGTGCTGTTCAACTATGGCGGAGTGAGCCAGGTCGACACGTTCGACCCCAAGCCCGAGTTGACGCGGCTCAATGGCCAGCCGATCCCGAATGCCGACAAGGACCCGCTGTTTGCCGTCCGCAATCCGGGCAAGCTGCTGGCCAGCAGCCGCAAGTTTGCCAAGTACGGCGACGCCGGCATCGAAGTTTCGGACCTGTTCCCGCAGGTCGCAAGCCATGCGGATGAACTCGCGGTAGTGCGTTCGTGCTATGCCGACAGCTTCGCGCACGGCTCGGGCCTGCTGCAAATGAACACGGGGTTCTTGCGGCAGGGCTTTCCCAGCCTGGGGGCCTGGGTCACTTACGGCTTGGGCACCGAGAACCAGGATTTGCCGGCTTATGTCGTGCTGCTCGATCACCGGGGTGGCCCGATCGGTGGCGCGCCCAACTGGGGCAGCGGCTTCATGCCGGCTGCCTACCAGGGTACCCAGTTCCGGACGACCGGCGACCCGTTGATCGACTTGTCGCCGCCGGCCGGCATCACCATCGCCCAGCGCCGTCAGCAGCTCGATTTGCTTGCCCGGTTGGGCGACTTGCAGCGCGCTGGATTGCCGCGGCAGGACGATCTTGCCGCGCGTTTGGCGACGTACGAGCTGGCCTATCGCATGCAGGCCTCGGCCCCGGAGGCGGTCGACCTCGCCCGGGAAACGGCCGACACGCACAAACTCTACGGGCTCGATCAAGAGGCGACCGAGAAGTTCGGCCGGCGCTGCTTGATGGCGCGGCGATTGGTCGAGCGCGGCGTACGGTTCGTGCAGGTCTACTCGGGCGGTGGCCACCTCGATGAGAACTGGGACGCCCACGGCGACGTGAACACCAACCACGAGCTGCATGCCCGCGAGACTGATCAGCCGATCCACGCCCTGCTGACCGATCTCAAGCAGCGTGGACTGCTCGACGAGACGCTCGTCGTCTGGACGGGCGAATTCGGCCGCACGCCCACCGCGCAAAACGGCAAAGGACGCGACCACAACCCCCGCGGGTTCACGATCTGGATGGCCGGTGGCGGCATTCGCGGCGGCCAGATGTACGGTGCCACGGATGACTTCGGCTTTGCCGCCGTGGCCAACAAGGTGCACGTCCACGACATTCACGCCACGATCCTGCACCTGATGGGCATGGATCACGAGCGCCTGACCTACTTCAACGGCGGCCGCAACATGCGGATCACCGACGTCGAAGGCGTGGTGGTGAAAGACCTGGTCTGCTGAGCGCGCGGCTCGACCGCCGACGGGGCTGAGCCGTGGCGCCGCTAGCTTGCAACTGCGCGTCAGATGTCGACCGACGAACCGGTGTTGTCTGCCGGCTGTTCTCCCGTCACCGGCGATTGGGCGTCGGGCGTTTTGTTCTCGGGGGGCGTCGTCTGTGAGGGGGCAGCTTCTGCCGGGGCGGTCGCGGGCGGTGCCGGAGGCTCCGCGTTCGTTGCCGGCTTGTCGTGCAGCTTGCCGCCGAAGTGAGCGAACAGCTTCTGGGCAGTGAGATCGTCGGGTTGCTGGACGACCAGCTTTTGCAGCACGGCCACCGCTTCCTTCGGATAGCCCAGATAACCGTAGTGGTAGCCGAGCAGCAGCATCAGGACCGGCGTTCCGGGCTTGTCCTTCGACGCCTTTTCCAGGGCCCGGAGTTGCTTGGTGTAATCGCCGATGTTGCCATAGAGCTCGCGGTAGTTTTCCACGACGACGCCCCAGTGCTTCTCGTCCATCTGCGCGAACGCGAATTCCAGGGAGGCTGCGGCTTCGTCGTATTGGCCTACCGCGAACAACCCCTGCGCGAGCAGCAGGACTAGCCCGAGATCGCGCTGGTCCTCGACCAGCGCGTGCCTCCAGGCGCGCAAAGCGCCTTCGAAATCGCCACTGCGGAAGGCCTGTTCACCTTCCAATTCGTAGCGATCCGCGGCGGCCGCATCGCCCGGAGCCGTTTCTGACGACGTGTCGTCGGACGGCGCCGCCTCGGGGGGCGGTGTTTCGGTGGAGGTGTCGACCGCCGCAACGGCGTAGCTTTGCGTTGGGCTGTAAGTGCCCGACCCATAGAGACCGTAAGACGAACCGTAATAGCTGCCGTAGTAGCCGCCCAGACCCAGGCCGTAGGCGTAGTACAAGCCGGGCGACGCATACCCGCAAGCGCCATAGCCGCTCAGCCCGCCGAGCAAGAAAGGCAAGTAGGAATAGATGCCGAGATAGCGCCGATAGCGGGGATAGAACGGGTAACGGCCCGTGCCGTACCAGAGATACGGGTAGCCGAAGCCAAGGCCGCCGTAGAACGGTCGGTAGATGGGGTAGTGAGAATGGTACGGTGGGTGCGACTGCGGATGATGGTGATGAGCGTAGGTCCCGCCAGCAGGAAAATGCCGGTGAACAAAGCTGCCCGGCAAATGGCTGTTAGGTCCGTGGCCTGCACCGCCTGGCCCCTGGCCGGGCGTGAAGGCGCTGCCCGGATGATGCCAAGCGTGGCCCGCGACTCCGCCGGGGCTGCCGTGGTGATGATGCATCGCCGAGGGTTGGTTGCCCGCGGTGCTACCCGCCGGCGAAGTCATCACCGGGTGACGATGGCTGAACGCTTGAGGCGCGGTGCTTCCACCCGGCATTCCGGTGCTGGGCCGGTGGCCGTAATGAGCGCCGCCTGGAAACGCGCTACCCAGGTTGCCGGCGCCGCCGGGCGTTGAACCGCCCAGGTGGTGATGCTGCGAGCCGCCGCGAAACGCGCCGAAGTTGCCGCCTTGCACGCCGCCGCCCGAGGGACCGTGATACACATTGCCACCATGGAACGAGGGGCCAGCGATTGAGCCGCCGCCACCGCTGAATCCACCGTGGTATCCGCCGCTGTAGGCATGCGAGGGGCCCATGCTGAACCCGCCGTGATGTCCGCCGCTGAAGCCACCGCCGCTGAAGCCGCCATGGTGTCCACCGCCTCCGCCGAAGCCTCCGGCATGTCCACCGCCACCGCTGAAACCTCCGGCATGCCCGCCGCCGCCCCCGTGCCCACCACCATGGCCGCCATGTTGCGCGAAACTTACTCTGGCGGTGGCGAGCACGCTGCACCCAATCGCCGCAACCATGATCGAGCGTCGGCACAGACGAAAGACGACGTCGGGCAACATTAGATACCTCGCTGGGCGACGGCCGGAGGCATTCCCCCGTCGGCTACCCAAGAAAAAAGATGGTCAGCGAGGTGGCCCGAAGAGGCGGGCGGCGGCTTGCATCTGCAAGCCGTTTTTCGAGGCACCCCGCGGCAAACGACCGAGAGCACACTCCTTCGTTTGATTTTACGAAGGTGCCGGCGTTTGCCTACACGCGAACGGTGCGGGGGAATGAATATTTCGCAAGCCTGAACCGTGCCGTGCCGGCAAAGGAATAACCGGCCGCAAGCTTTACGCCTGCTTGGACTCAGATCGGCTTAGTGCCTTCGGGGGGGCGCTACTGCTTAGGCTTGAAGATGATCGTCGCCAAGGGAGGCAGCGTGACCTTCAACGAGTAGGGTCGATCGTGCCAGGGAATCTCGTCGGCCATCCGCCCCGGACCGTTGCCCAGGTTGCTGCCGCCGTAGTAGGCCGAATCGGTGTTGAAGATCTCTTCGTACCAGCCGCCCCAGGGTACGCCGATGCGGTGTTCCTGGCGCGGTACGGGCGTGAAGTTGTGGGCCACGACGACGAAGTCCTGCGGATCGCTCGCGCGGCGCAACCAGGCCAGCACGCTCTCGCGGTTGTTGTGGCAGTCGATCCACTCGAAGCCGGTGTGGTCGAAGTCGACCTCGTACAAGGCCGGCTCGCGGCAATAGAGTTTGTTCAGGTCACCGACCATGCGCTGCAGCCCCTGGTGCGTGTCCCATTGCATCAGGTCCCACTGGAGCGACGTGTCGTAGTTCCACTCGTTCCACTGGCCGAAATCGTCACCCATGAACAGCAGCTTCTTGCCCGGGTGCGTCCACATGTAGCCGTAGAGCAGCCGCAGGTTGGCAAATTTCTGCCACAAGTCGCCGGGCATCTGATCGAGGAGCGACCCCTTACCGTGCACGACTTCGTCGTGCGACAGGGCCAGCACGAAGTTTTCGTGGAACGCGTAGATCAGGCTGAAGGTCAGTTCGTCGTGGTGGAAGGCGCGGTGAATCGCCTGCTTGCGCATGTAGCGCAGCGTGTCGTTCATCCAGCCCATATTCCACTTCAGGCTGAAGCCCAGACCGCCGACGTAGGTTGGCCGCGACACGCCGGCCCAGGCCGTGGATTCTTCGGCCACGGTCAACACGCCGGGGTATTGGGTATGCACTTGCTCGTTGAACGTTTTGATGAACGACACGGCCTGCAGGTTCTCGCGGCCGCCGAATTCGTTGGGAATCCAATCGCCCGGCTCGCGGCTGTAGTCGAGATACAGCATCGACGCGACCGCGTCGACGCGCAGCCCGTCGATGTGGTACTTCTCGCACCAGAACAGGGCATTGGAGAGCAGGAAGTTGGCCACCTCGTTGCGGCCGTAGTTGAAGATCAGCGTCCCCCAATCGCGGTGCTCGCCCTGGCGCGGATCGGCATGCTCGTAGAGGGCCGTGCCATCGAAGCGGCGCAGGCCGTGGCCGTCGCGCGGGAAGTGAGCCGGGACCCAGTCGATCAACACGCCGATGTCGTGCTGGTGGCAGTAATCGACGAAGTACATGAAATCTTCGGGCGAACCGTAGCGGCTCGTGGCGGCATAGTAGCCGACCGTCTGATAGCCCCAGCTGCCGGAGAAGGGGTGCTCGCTCACCGGCAACAGCTCGAGGTGCGTATAGCCGTTTTCGCGGCAATGCGCCACTAGTTGATGCGCCAGTTCGCGGTAGTCGAGCCAGCCGTTCGGATTGTCGCCGGGCCGTTTCCAGCTACCCAGGTGCACTTCGTAGAAGCTCATCGGCCGGTTCAGGGCCTGCCCCACCGGACGACGGGCCAGCCAGTCGGCGTCTTTCCATTGGTACGCCTCGAGGTTGACCACCTTCGAGGCCGTGCGCGGCGGCACCTCGGCGCCAAATCCGTAAGGGTCGGACTTTTCGAACAATTCCCCACCGTGGCGCAGTTGGTACTTGTAGAGCGCGCCTTCGGGCACATTGGGAATGAACACTTCCCAGAAGCCGCTGGGGATGTGTTTCTTCATGGGATGGCGACGGCCGTCCCATTGGTTGAAGTCGCCGACGACGCTCACGCTCGTGGCGTTGGGCGCCCAGACGGCGAATTGCACGCCCGTCACGCCATCGAAGGTGCGCAGGTGGGCCCCGAGTTTCTCGTAGCTGCGCCAGTGGCGGCCTTCGGCCAGCAAGTAAAGGTCGTAGTCGGTCAGGGCGCAGGGGAACGCGTAGGGGTCGTGCATGATCGCCTTGGTGCCGTCTTCGTTAGCTGTCTGCAATTGATACCTCGCGGGGCTACGACGCTCGTCCCAGGGGCAAATCGCTTCGAACAATCCTGCCGGATGTATCCGCCGCATCGGCCGGACCGCGCCCGCATGGGCATGGTCGAGGACCCACGCCTGGCGGACATGCGGCAACCACGCCCGCACGGCCAGCGCTCGCCGGCCTTCGGCCTCGATCTCATGCGGACCCAGCACGGCTGCCGGGTTCTCGTGGCGGCCTTCGACCAATTGACCAATCATGTCCAGGCCGACGCTCGTCCGCATCGGAACCTCCTTGATGCACATCTTGTGTTGGTGGCGATTGTCGATTGCCGGGCGGATGTCGTCCAGGGGCCGTTTGGACGCACCGGACGACAAGTCTTTGGCAGCGAACGACTTGCGATTCAGGGCGGCGGGCGGTTTGGCGTGGTCAGGCGGGGGCGAGGCCGTCGAGAATGCGATTCAAAACCCGGCGCAACGGGGCCAGCAACTCGGCGTGCTCGACGGCAGGAGCGTCCCGCCGAGCTACCGGGGCAGGCCGCAGGCGACGCTTCGCGAGCGGCTCGTCGGGCCGCGCCGAGGTTCGCGCGGCAGGGTTCGGGCGCTCGAGCCGCACCCGATCGCGATGCGAATCGGTTGGGCGGTGCGTTCCGTGCAGGGCATGCGGGGCGTCGATCCGCAGCCGGCGGAACGTCACCTGGTGAACTTCCAAGGCCCGATCGAGCCGTTGCCAGAGGTCACTGTTCTTCACGGGTGTCCACTCGCCAAAGCATTCCCAGATCCACCCTTGCCGGCGCCATTCGGCCAAACCGTGGAGCACGCCCCGGTCGACGTACCGGCTGTCGGTGATCACCGTTACGCACGAGGCCTGGTCGAGCGCTTCGAGCGCCCGGACGACCGTGAGCAGCTCGAGCCGCTCGCCGGTGACCCCGGGCTCGACATCGCCGGCCTTGAAGACCTCTTCACCATCGGCAGTCCGTAGGGTGAATTCCCACGTACCTTCTTGTCGGCCGCAATGCGCGCGGGCTACGATCACCAACTGAGGTCTTGTCGCACTGATCATGGCGGAGAAACCCATCGTGCGCAAGCAGAAGGAAGGGGAGTGATCGCGCCACGCGCCGTCGCCGACCTGTCGGGAACGTGGTCCTTCAGGTCTTGCTCGAGCGCCCGAATTCACCTATCGGCAATCGTGACGTAGATTCCCCAATTTGTTTTGTCTGTTTTTCTTCGCGGCTCGCCGGGCCGCGCGAAGTGCTCGCAAGAAAGGGCTGCCGGGAATGTCGAAGCGAATCCTGATGCTCATCGGCGATTTCGTAGAGGACTACGAGGTGATGGTCCCGTACCAGATGTTGCTGCTGGTTGGCCATCGCGTCGATACGGTATGCCCCGACAAACAGGCTGGCCAGTCGGTGCCGACCGCGATCCACGACTTCGAAGGGGATCAGACGTATAGCGAAAAGCGCGGGCACAATTTCGTGCTCAACGCCAACTTCTCCCAGGTCAAAGTCGAGGACTACGACGCCCTGGTCATTCCGGGCGGACGCAGCCCCGAGTATCTGCGGATGAATCCGCGGGTGATCGAGATCGCGCAGGCCTTCGCCGGCGGCAAGAAGCCGCTGGCGGCCATTTGCCACGGGCCGCAAATTCTCGTGGCGGCCGACGTGCTGCGCGGCCGCTCGTGCACGGCCTATCCGGCAGTGAAACCCGACGTCGTCGCGGCTGGGGCCCGTTGGGTCGAGCCGTCGCCGAGCCTGGACAACGTGCACGTCGATGGCAACCTGATCACCGGGCCGGCCTGGCCGGGAATTCACTCGTGGATCAAGGCCCTGCTCGGGCAGTTAGGCACGCAGGTAGCCTAGTCGCCCGAGACGAAAAAAACGCAGCGCACGGCCTGCTGCCGTGCGCTGCGCCTGTATTCAGGACCGAAGAGGGACCTTTTCGCAGGCCTACGCCGCGAGGCTTTCGTCCATCACCGTCAGTACGACGCCGCGGATTGCCGCGACGAATTCCTCGAAGATCCGCTGATCGAGGGCCGAGGCGCTGGCCGCTTCCGGATGGAATTGCGTGCCAAAGGCCGTCCACGACGGATCGTCGCTCTCGATCGCTTCGATCACGCCGTCCGGGGCGCGGGCCGAGACGATGAAGCCAGGCGCAAGCTGGTCGATCGCCATGTGGTGCATGCTGTTGACGCGCACCTCGCCCTCGCCGAAGACGCGCTCCATCAGCGTGCCCGGCACCACTTCCAGGCCGTGGCGGTGATTCGGGTCGAGCGGGTCCTTGTGCGGCAGGGCCTTGGGCAGATCCTCGGGCACGTGCAAGAACAGATTGCCGCCGGCCGTGAGGTTCAAGAGCTGCATCCCGACGCCGATCGCCAACACCGGCATCCGGCGCTGCACGGAGAGCCGGGTCAGCATGCGGTCGAATTCCTCGCGGCGCGGGTCGAGCAGCCGCATCGACGGATGCAACATGAACCCGTCGCGGCGCGGGTCGAGATCGGCACCGCCCACCAGCACGACGCCTTCGAGCGTGTCGAGCAATTGCTGGATGTCGTCTTCTTCGGCCAACGGCGGCAACACGACCGGAATCCCGCCCGCAGCAATGATCCGATCGACGTAGCCCGCGGCGACAAAGCTAAAGGCCGGCGAATCCTTGGCTGCGGCGCGATAGTCGGCGTTGATTCCGATGAGTGGCTTCGACTTCACAGTTCGGCTCCTTCTGGGACACGTCCTGTGTCCCCCCTGAAGACAAAATGGCCCGAGGCAGCGCTGCGCTCGTGGCGAAGTCTTGGGGAACGTCGCAGACCCGGGTTGCGGGCTGCGCGCGGAGAGCCGCTTGCAAAAACGCGGTGCGTTGCGCCGACGAGTGGCAAGAGAAGGTCATCCGTGACGTTCGTCCAAGCTGCGCCGCACGCGTCACGATCTGCCGGTGGCCAATCCTTCAGCCAACCGCGAGATCGCACCGACTGCAACCTGGAGTGGATCGCAGTCCTAACCGGTCAAGCGTGCAGTGAGCGCTTCGTTGCTCGATGTTGCCGTCCACGCGAACGGCTTGGGCGGAAATTAGCCCTGCTGCAGGCGCGTGGCAAGCAAATGGATGATTTTGGGCCCGCTTTGCCGCGTCGCCACAAGATGTCGTGTTGCGGGCAGTGCTAGCGGCGCTGCGTGTGCACGAAATCGAGCACCAGGCGGGCCACATCGACCTGGTGCGTCGCCGCCAGAGCCTTCCAGCCGGGCACGGCGTTGACCTCGAGCACGTATGTCTGCCCATCGCGGGCCGGCAGCAAATCGACGCCGACGACCGGGGCCCCCATCACTTCGCGAGCCCGCTCGGCCAGTTCCAACAAGCGCGGCTGCAAGGGCTCGATACTCGTCTGCGCGCCTCGGCTGACGTTGGTGCGCCAATCGTGCGGGTTGCTGCGCCGCATGGCGAGCGCGTGGTTGCCGCAGAGAAACACGCGGATGTCGTAGCCTTCGTGCGGCAGGAATTCCTGCAGGTAAACGACGGCCCGCAACTGCGCGAGCATGCGAAAGGCGCGTTCGGCCAGGGCCGGGTCCTGGAGACGCGCCAGGCCGCGCCCTTCGGAGCCAAACAACGGTTTGACGACCACGTCGCCGCCGAGCGCCTCGAAGGCGGTTATGGCCGCTTCGGGCGATTCGCACACCACGGTGCGCGGCGTCGGCAGTCCGGCGCCGCGCAGGCGGCTGGTGGCCAGGTACTTGTCGATCGCTCCTTCGAGCGCCCGGGGCGGATTGATCACGGCAACTCCCTCGGCCGCGAGCCTGGCGAGCATGTCCATCCGCACGACGACCTGCTCGAGTGAGGCCGGCGGCATGCTGCGTACCAGTACCGCGTCGAGTCGATCGAGCTCGACGCCGGCGGCCGAGATGCGCTCGCCTTGACCGTCGATGCGCGAAGCGAGCTGTGAGAATTCTGCAGCGAGGATGGTTTCTCCAGCGTGAGCTGCGCGGCGCAAATCGGCCAGGTACCAACTGTCGGGCGATGCCAACACGCCGATCTGCATAGGGCGATTCCCCGCGCGAAGCGCGCTCGATCGTAGCTCAGTCGCCGAACGATTGGGCAAGCACGTCGCCGCGCAACTGCCCGTACGATCGCGTGCGGCCCGTGTCGAGATTGACGAAGGTCACGACCGCAGGGCTGAACAAATGCGGGTCGATCTTGTAGAAGTCGTGGCCATAGCGGGCAAAGATTTCGGCAAACGGCTGGCCGAAATCGGGCGAAGCGCCGCTGGGCACGCGCGGGCCGATCGCCTCGATCGACGCATCATCGCCGCGCACCCAGAGCACGACTTCGGCGCCGTACAGCACGGCGTCGTTCGTACGGCCGATGGCGGCCAGGTCGTTCTTGGCCACCGGAGGGAACGGCGCGCGGCCCCAGCCACTGACAATCCGCTCGGCAGCGAAATCCAGTTCGAGCAGCTTGTGCAAGGCCGTTTCGACGCTGCGCGCCGCCACCTGCAAAGTGCCGGCCTGGCTCGCCGTCGGCGCGACCAGCAGGGTGACGGCGTCTTGCGGCACGCCGGTTTCGCCGGCAATACGGGCAAAGATCGCTTCGGGAGGCCGGCTCCGTGTCTCCAGCACGCCCACAACGCGCTGGGCACTTTCCCGGCCGCCGATCCGCTCGAACAACGGTTCCTTGGCAGCCGCAGCCCGCATGGGGCCCGAGCCCATGGCGAAGAATTTGCCTTCGGCCAACTGCCAGCCGGCGTACTGCGAGCGCATGCAGGCGGCGAGGGGGTGGTCCGTGCGCACGACCACGTCGACGCTGGGGCCCACTGCCGGCAGACCCGGCACGAGATCGACGTGGCCCAACCCCGACAGGCAAATCTCGGCCAGCCGGACACCCGCGTCGAGACCGCCTTCGACGGCGATGCCGCAATCGATCACGCGGCCGCCGTGCGGTTCGCGTTCGACGGCGATGCGCAGCCGCGCGGCGTCAGCCACGAGGGCATCGACCAGTCGTGCGGCGCGTTCGTTCAGGCCTTCGTGCGTGGTCACGCGTGCATCTCGGCGGTAGTGGTTTGCGCCGCTTGTCGGCGCGCCTGCAATATCGGCATCCACGACGCGGCGTCAAGCACGCGATGCCTTTCTGAGGTCAAGGGCCCGCGGTTAGAATCCTTCGGGAGGTCCGTCGCAGAGTGACGGGAGTTGGACGGGCCCACGTTCAGGGAGAGTGTCGGCGTGCCCAGTTTGACGGTCGAGAATTACGTCAAGGCGATCTACCAGATCTGTGGTACCGACGCGCAGCGCGCGGCCGCAACGGGCGAGTTGGCCGCGGCCCTGGGCGTGCTGCCGGGAACCGTCACCAGCATGCTCAAGACGCTCAGCGCCGGCGGCCTGGTTACGTACACGCCCTACGAAGGCGTGCGGCTGACCACGGCCGGCGAAGCGCTGGCCGTGCGCGTCGTCCGGCGACATCGCCTGATCGAGCAATTCCTGGTCGAGACGTTGAAATTGACCTGGGACGAGGTGCACGAGGAGGCCGAGCACATGGAGCATGCCGTGAGCGACTGGCTCGTCGATCGGATCGACGAATTCCTGGGCCGGCCCGACGTCGACCCGCATGGCGACCCGATTCCGCGCGCCGACGGCTCGATCGAGCCCCGGGAAGTCCGCGCCCTGGGCGAGTGCAGTCCCGGCTTTCGCTTCCAGCTCGCGCGGGTGATCGACCAGACTCCCGATTTTCTCCGCTATCTGACCGAGTCCGGCCTGCGACTCGGCGCCGAAGGCGAGGTCAAAATCAACCGGCCCGAGGCCGACGTGATCACCGTCGACCTGGCCGGCCGCGAAACGACCCTCGGACACGTGGCGGCAAACAAGCTGCTGGTTCTGCCTCGCTAGGCGTTCAACGTCCCGAGACGTTCGGATAGCCCAAGGCCCGGCGGGCAACGGTGACCTGTCCCGAGTGCAGGCCCTCGTGCCAGATCGCGGTTTGAAACAGCGTGGCATAGTCGGGCAAGAAGCCCGGGGCGCCCTTTGGTGTTGGCTTGTCCAAATCGGCTTCGTCCATCGCCTCGAGCAGGCCGAGAAAGGTCGCCCGGCGTTCGGACAGGTAATCGAGCACCTGCTCGACCGGCGGGTACGCCGCTGCGTCGTCGACCGGCTGCGAGCCCATGCCGAATCGTTCGCCCCACCCGGGGGCGTCGCGCGTCTTACTGGGATCGATCAGCGAGATCATGAAATTGTCGACCCAGCCGATGTGCCCGGCAAACCACAGGGCGTGATTGGCATTCGGATGGACGCGATGGGTCCATTCCTGCGGCGTCTTGAAGGCCGTTAGCAGTTCTTCCGTGAACTTCCGTGACTTCTTCAGCTGGGCCAACAATCGCTGCTTGAGGCTCATGAAGTTTGCTCTCGATCGATGATGAGAAATCGCCCAGGGAATGCACGCGCCTGCGGGCGCAGGCGCTTGGCCGCCCTGATGGACGGCCACTTCGCGGCTTGCGTATTGTCCCGCCCAAATCGAATTCGTCGAGTGGCCAGGCAGGGCGGCCCTGTGCCGGAATTCCTGGTTTGACGCTCGATTCATCGTCAAATACGTCGCATGAAAGGGGGCTTTTGACCAACAGACCCCGGTCCGGCACAATACATGCACAGCGCATCCGCCGGCCTCGGGTGAGAGGTCCCCGCAATGGAGACCTGTGAACCTGGTCAGGGTCGAAAGGCAGCAGCCATAAGCAGTCAGCTCTTTGTGCGGTGGGCCTCTCACCGGGGGCCGGCAGGGTGCGAATCTGGCCTGAAACTCGGAGCTTAGAGCCGCCGCGACTTATGCCGTGGTCCCCGGCTCAGGTGGGTGACGGATCGTGGCCCAGTCAAATTCCAGCTTCTTCCCCGAGGATCAGCCTGCCCCGGCTGCGGCCGCCGCCGAGGACATCGGCTCGCGACGCGACGGCTATACCGTCATCGCCCGCCGCTATCGGCCGCAGACGTTTGCCGATCTCGTCGGCCAGGACAGCGCGGCGCAGGCGCTGCGCGGGGCCATCGCCGCCGGCCGCGTGGGCCATGCCTACCTGTTCACCGGCGCGCGCGGCGTGGGCAAGACCTCGACCGCGCGGATCTTTGCCAAGGCGCTCAATTGCGAGCACGGGCCGACGCCCAGCCCGTGCAACGAGTGTGACATCTGCCGGGGCATCAGCACCGGCGAAGATCTCGACGTGCTCGAAATCGACGGCGCCAGCAACCGCGGCATCGACGAGATCCGCGAACTGCGGCAGAACGTGCATGTGCGCCCCAGCCGGGCTCGCTTCAAGATCTACATCATCGACGAAGTCCACATGCTCACGCGCGAGGCCTTCAACGCGCTGTTGAAGACCCTCGAGGAGCCGCCCGACCATGTGAAGTTCTTCTTCTGCACGACGGAGCCGGAGAAGATTCCGATCACGATCTTGTCGCGGTGCCAGCGATTCGACTTCGCCGGCATCAAGCCAGGACAAATCGTCGAGCGGCTAAGGCAGATCGCCGCGCAAGAGGGCGCCGAGGTCGACGACGCGGCCTTGAGCTTGCTCGCGCGCCGCGCGGCAGGGTCGATGCGCGACAGCCAGTCGCTGCTGGAACAGATTCTTTCGTTCGGCGGCAAACGCATCTCGGCCGCCGACGTACACGCGCTGCTGGGAACCGTCGGCGGCGACCGGCTGACCAAGCTGATCGCCCAGCTCGGCGCCCGCCAGCCCGCCGCGGCCTTGGCGGAACTCGATACTGCGCTGGCCGAAGGCTGCGACCTGGGCCAACTGCTCGGTCAATTGTTGGGCTCGTTTCGCGACGTCATGGTACTCAAGGTTGGCGGCACGCCCGAGTCGTTGCTGTTCAGCTCGACGCAGGAAGGCGCCGATTTTGCGCAAGCGACCGACGCGCTGGGCCTCGAGGCCGTACTCGCGTCGATGCAGATTCTCGATCAGACGTTGGCCCGGATGCGTTACAGCACGCACGGCCGGATTCTGGCCGAGTTGGCCCTGGTCCAGCTCTGCCGGCTCAGCGAAATCGACGAGCTGCCGGAGCTCGTGGCGCAACTGCGCGAAGGTGGCGTCGCAACCGCGTCGCCGCGACCTGCCGCATCGGCGGTTACCGAGACGTCAAAAAAAAACGACCTTAACGGGGCCGGGCCGGCCAGTGCGCCCGCTGCCCCCGTTGCTGCCAGGGAACTTCCCCCCGCGGCAGTGGCGGAATTGCCCGCTCCCACGGCCACGGTAACGCTCACTCCGGCCAATGCGCAGGCGATCTGGAACCAGGCGTCCGGCAGCCTGGGCGGCATCTTGCAAGGCCACGCCTCGATTTGCGAGCGAGTCGTCTTGGAAGGCGACGGACAGTTGGTCGTGACGTTCCGTCAGTCGCTCGACGACAGCCGTCAGTATTGTGCTCAGCCCGCGCATCTCGAGCAGCTCGCGGCGGCGATGCAAGCGCTCACGGGCGTCCCGGTGGCGATTCGATTCGAGTTGGTGCCCGACCCGGCGGTCGCGCCGCGGGCCGTCGAGCCGCGCAGTGCGCGTCCGGGCGTATCTGCGCAGCGGACGCTGCAGGAACGATCGCAGCACCCGCTGGCCCGGCGTGCCATAGAATTGTTCGACGCGAAACCGCTGTCGGTCGATTTGCCCGATCGCCGGTGAAACAGCTTCCACCACGGCCCAGCGGTCCACAACAGATTCAGCGAGGCAAGACGTGTTCAAAGGTTTGGGCGATCTGGCGGGACTGATGAAACAAGCGCAAGAGCTGGGCGGAAAGATGCAGCAGCTCGGGGAGCAATTGCGTGCGCGGCACGTGACGGGTACGGCCGGCGGCGGGCTCCTGGAAATCGAAATGAATGGTGCCTGTGAAGTGCTGGCTTGCCGCATCGATCCGCAGCTGTTGCAAAATCCCGACAAAGAATTGCTCGAAGACCTGGTACGCTCGGCGGTGAACCAGGCCGTGGAAAAGGCCCAAGCAGCGCACGGCGAGGCGATGCAAGCGTTGACCGGCGGGATTTCGCTGCCGGGGCTCGACACTTTGCTTTCGCGTCTGCCGGGTGTCAAGCCTTAGCACAGAGGAGTTCCGCCATCGTGGCCGGAGGCAGCGACTGCGTCACACGCTTGATCGAGGAGTTCGGACGCTTGCCAGGGATCGGCCGCAAATCGGCCGAACGACTGGCGTATCACGTGCTGCGCGTGCAGCGCGGCGAGGCGCTGGCGCTGGCCGACGCGATTCGAGCGGTCAAAGAAAACGTCCGGCATTGCCGGCAATGTTATAATCTGGCCGAGAGCGAGCTGTGCTCGATCTGCGCCGATCCGCGTCGCGATGCGACGACGATTTGCGTCGTCGAACAGCCGCGTGACCTGCTGGCCATCGAGCAGGCCGGCACTTATCACGGTTTGTATCACGTGCTGCTGGGGCGGATTGCCCCGCTCGAAGGTATCGGTCCGGACCAATTGACGATCGAGGCGCTGGTCGCGCGGGTCCGCGCCGGCCAGGTGCGCGAATTGATCATGGCGACCAATCCGACGGTCGAGGGCGACGGTACGGCCCTGCACATCAGCAGTCTGCTGGCAGACTGCCCGGTAACCATCACCCGCCTCGCCCGGGGGATCACCAGCGGCAGTGTGCTAGAATTTGCCAATAAGGAGATTGTTGCGGACGCATTGGCCGGAAGGCAGCGACTATAAGGCCCTGGTGCCAAGCGTCCAGAGCCGCCAAGCAAGTCGGCAGTAAACAGTTGAGAAAACGCTCGGGCATTTTCTGCCAGAGTGTGCCAGAATGCGGGTCGGTGGGAAAACTCGACGCAAGGGGCGCTTGTAGCCCACCCTTGAGGAGGCCGATCGAACGATCGGCGCAGTTGCGATGCGATTGTCGTTTGGACAGGAGATGCGGCAGGTCCAGAAGCAGATTCTGGCGCCGCGGATGATCCAATCGATGGAGATCCTGCAGTTGCCGATCATGGCCCTGCAAGAGCGCATCGAACAGGAACTCCAGGAAAACCCGGTGCTGGAGGTTCGCGAAGAAGAGGCCGAACCGGTCGCCGAAGACGGCCCTCCGCCCGCCGATTCGGCCGAAAGCCCGGACGCCCCGACGACCGAAGAGCGCGAACTGGTCGTCGACGAAACCAATTCCAACGCCGATGATTTCGAGCGGCTGCTCGAGATGGACGAGCAGTTGCCAGACCATTTCGACGAGCGCCCGCGCCTGTCGAGCACGCGTCTCGAAGAAGAAGCCGACCGGAAGCACGACGCGATGGCCAACATGGCGTCGCGGCCGCCCTCGCTGCAAGACTACCTGACCGACCAGTTGGCCTGGTTCGAGCTCGATCCCGCTTTGCGGCAGATGTGCGAGCGGATCATCTACAGCCTCGACCAGAACGGCTATCTACGCACCCGGCTCGAAGAGTTGATCGACCCGGCCGGCGGGCCCGAACAACTTCAGCTGGCCCAACAGGCGCTGGCCACGGTGCACAAGCTCGACCCACCGGGCATCGGCGCCCGGGATCTGAAAGAGTGTTTGCTGCTGCAGCTCACGCCGGGGATGCCGCTGTACGTGGAGGTCCGCCGGCTGATCGTCGATCATTTCGAGGATCTCGAGCACAACCGCCTGCCGCAAATCGAGAAGCGCAGCGGGATGTCGATGAAGCTGATTCACGAGGCCTTGAACGAGCTGCGTCGGCTGAATCCGAAGCCCGGCGCCAAGTTCATCGATGCCCACGTGCCGACGGTCACGCCCGACGTGTTCATCGAGCCGGCCGAGAACGGCGGGTACAAGGTGCGCCTCGAGGATGGGCCAACGCCGACGCTGTTTATCAGCCCGATCTATCGCCAGATGCTGCAAAGCGGCAAGGCCAGCGAAGAGGCCCGCGAGTACATCAAGCGCAAGTTGAACTCGGCTCAATGGCTGATCGAGTCGATCGAGCAGCGGCGCAACACGCTGACGCGGGTCGCCCAGGCAATTGTCGACCATCAGACCGAGTTCTTGAACAAGGGGCCCGAGTCGATCGAGCCGCTCAAGATGCAGCAGATCGCCGACAAAGTGCACGTGCACGTGACGACGGTCAGCCGGGCGGTCGACGACAAGTGGATTCAAACGCCGCGCGGTATTTTCCCGCTCAAACGGTTTTTTGTCGGCGGCACCACCAGTGCCGACGGCGAGGAAGTGGCCTGGGACACCATCCGGCTCAAGCTGCAAGAGATCATCGACAAGGAAGACAAACACAACCCCTTGAGCGATGACGAGCTCGTCAAGGAGCTCGAGAAGCACGGCCTCAAGGTCGCGCGGCGCACCGTCACCAAGTACCGCAAGGCGATGAACATCGCCAGCTCGCGGCAGCGTCGCGTTTGGGACGAATAAGCGCCTTTCGGCAGGATCAAGGTCGCTAGGTCAGCGACTCGCCCAGATGCGGCGGCAGGTAACCTTCGTCGACCTGCAAGCTGCGCCGGGTTTTCTCATTGCGTCGCGCTGCGTCGATCTTGGAAAACACGTCGCGCACGTTCTCGATCCCGCGCAGCTCGAGGTCCTTGTCGGTCGCGTCGCGCGAGGAGATCACCTTGATCGTGCCGGTTCCGGTGATCAGCCGCTCGAACAACCCTTGCCTAATTGACAGATCGTCGATGCGGATCAGTTCAGTACGGTCGATTGTGCGGCTGAGAATGCCGTGCTCGTGGAACAGGCGCTGGGTTGTCAGTCGGTAAGAGATCGACATCCGGCGGTAGAGCAAGGTGAACACCGGGATCGACCAGATCACGACGATGGCCACGACCACGGCCGTCCAGGTCAACGGGTCGTGCAGCAGGATGGCCGCCGCGATCAGCGCCGCCAAAGTGACCAGGCCACAGATCGCCCAAGTGTCGATCATGGCCCGCGGCGAGTAGCTGCCCTGCCAGACATCCTCTTCGGGCGCATCGAGCCTGCCTGTGGCAGCCTGGCGAAATCGCTCGGCGGTACTCGGGGTGGAGGCTGCATCGCCCGCTGGGGCGGCCGGATGCTTGCCGGGTTGTGAGGTGGACATTCTTCGGTAGCTCCAGACGCTTGCGCCGGCGCGGCGCATGGTTTTCTAACGGATGTTCGTCGGCGGCGGCCAAAGCTTGGGACCCAAGCCGGGTCGCCGTGCACCGTATTCTGCTTGTTTCGCCGGCGGCTGTCGACGCCAGGAGGCATACGAGCGGCCCCGCGGCCGGTGCGCCGGCCGGTCGGGGCGGCTGTCGAAAGCAACGGGTCCAGGTATAGTGAATCCAACTCGTAACCGCCCTCGGACGCGACTTTGACGCCGCTGCCATCCGTATGAAGTGTCCCTTTTGCAAGAGTGATAACGACCGGGTGATCGACTCGCGGGCCAGCGAAGACGGTTTCGCCATCCGACGCCGGCGCGAATGCGTGTCTTGCGGGCGGCGCTATACGACCTACGAGCGGATCGAGGAAGCCGTGATCAAGGTCGTCAAGAAAGACGGCGTGCGCGTCCCCTTCGAACGGGAGAAGATCAAGCACGGGCTGCTGCGAGCCTGCTGGAAGCGACCGGTCAGCGACGCGCAGATCGAGCAGCTCGTGGCATCGATCGAAAACGAGGTCTACGCCAACTTCGAGGGCGAAGTCCCCAGCGAGCAAATCGGCGAGCTGGTGATGAAGCACCTGCGGCAGCTCGACGAAGTGGCCTACATCCGCTTTGCCAGCGTCTATCGCGCGTTCAAAGACGCGCAAGACTTTGCCGAAGAACTCGAGCCTATGTTGGGCAGCGCACCGAAGCTCAAGCGCTAGTCCCGGCAGGCTGCCGGCACGTCCGAGAATCGGGCCGTGGTGCCGGTCAGTCTAATGTGGCCGGTCGATCACCAGCCGGGTCATCTCGGCCAGCGCAGCGACGGCCGGGCTGCGGCCAAACCGCGTGAGCTGCTCGCGGGCCGAAGCGGCATAACGACAGGCTACGTCGCGGGCATACTCGATGCCGTCGCCGCGGCCGATCCACTCGACGATTCCCGCGCGATCGAGCCCACCGGTGCGCGCGAGCAGTTCGCGTAGTTCGAGGCGATCATCGCCGGGCAGCGTTTTGAGCAGCCGGATCAACGGCAGCGTAGGCTTGCGCTTCTCGAGATCGGTGCCGAGCGACTTGCCGGCCGCCGATTCCTCGCCGATCAGGTCGAGCACGTCGTCGGCGATCTGGAAGGCGACGCCCAGGTCGCGCCCGTAGCGTTCCAGAGCGTCGACGGCCTCGTCACTGGCGCCGGCGTAGTGGCCACCGAGGCGGCAGCAGCACGCGGTCAGCTCGGCCGTCTTGGCGTCGATAATGGCCAGGTATTCTTCCTCGGTGGTGTCGAAAGCGCCGCGACTGTTGATCTGGCGCAATTCACCTTCGCAGACGATGTTCGTCGAGCGACCGATCACGCGACAGGCATACGCGTCGTCGAGCGAGCTGGCCAGGTAGAAGGCGTGCGAGAACAAGAAGTCACCCAGCAACACGCTGGCCTCGTTCCCCCAGCGCGAGTTGGCCGTTTCGAGATGCCGCCGCAGGTCGGCTTCGTCGAGGATGTCGTCATGCACCAAGGTCGCGGTATGGATCATCTCCACCACGGCAGCCAAGGTCCGATGCGCGGGCGTGATCTGGCCGGCGGCCCGTGCGGTTAGTAACACCAGCGCCGGCCGCAGGCGTTTGCCGCCGAGCCGGAATCCATGCTTGACCAGTTCATCGACGAAAGGATGCTGGCTGCGCAGTTCGCGGCGCAACAGGTCTTCGGCCTGGGCGAGCTCCGCTTGAATCGGTTCGTACAGGGCCGCCAGGATATTGGGCGAAGGCGCCGGTCGTCCGACCTCCGTCGTCATTACGCTGTCTTCCTTCCTGGTGGCGGACCTGATTTCAATCGTTCACTCGGCTAACGGGCCGGCCGCACATAGTGGCCGCTCTTGCCGCCCGATTTCTCTTCGAGCCGCACGGCCTCGAGCGTCATGTCTCGATCGACCGATTTGCACATATCGTAGATGGTCAATCCCGCTACGCTGACCGCCACGAGGGCCTCCATCTCAACGCCGGTACGGGCCGTGACACGGACGGTCGACTCGACCATTACGCTCGATTCGTCTGGGAATTCGAACCCTAGCTCGACGGAGTCGAGCGGCAGTGGATGGCACAACGGGATCAGTTCCGACGTCCGCTTGGCGGCCATGATCCCGGCCAACCGGGCCACCTCGAGCACATTGCCCTTGGCGATTCCCTGGCCGCGGATCAACGCCAGCGTCTGCGGCTGCATGGAAACTCGGCAACTCGCCCGAGCAATGCGCGTGGTTTGGGGCTTTTCTCCGACGTCGACCATGCGACTGGCGCCGGACTCGTCGAAATGGCTTAAACCATTCATGCGCAGGGATTTTTGACGGCAGCGGAACCAACGATCCACGCCATTCTAAAGGCTCGCCAGCAGCCGTCTAGGGGCTTTGTGAGGCGGACGTTTGCGCCGCGGGAGGCGGCTCTGCCGAGGGGTTCAAGCGATAAAGTCTTGCCAGCCAGACCCCCTGGCGCGAAATCTCAGCCACAACCGCGGCCCCCGCCAGCCGGCGTTCGATCTCCGCCAGGTCGGCGCGGCGGCGATAGACCAGCAGCCAGCGGGCAGTTCGCAGCGGATCGGCCTGACTCGAATCCCAGCCAGCGAGATGGGCGGTCGTTGCCGCCAGCTCGGGGCTCGTCGCTTCGACCGTCTCTGCCTGAAACGGCGCCAGGTGCGGAGCATAGATGATGGTTTCGCCCGATGCCTGCGCTGCGGCGATCGTTAGCAGCTCGCCCTGAATCGTGTCGCCCCAATAGGTCGTTTCGAATCCCAGGCGCTCGGCGCCCTGCAACCCGCCAATCAGCAAGTTGTAGTAGCTGAGTTGAAATGGATGCAGGGCGATCAGCCCCGTCGCCTGTGTCGCAGCAAGCACGGCCACGAACACGACGCGCCAGGGAAGCCGCCAACGCTCCCAAGGGAACCGGTCAATGACGGCGGCGGAGCCAGCGCCGACGAACACGCTCCACAGCGGGAACGCCATGAGAAACAGCCGCACGCCGTCATAGACCGGCACGCCCGGCCAACTGAAGACTCCGAGCACGACGAGCAGACCACTCGCGGCGGAACAGGCGACCGCTCCACGATGTTTGCGCAGACCGACGATCAGCCCTACGCATCCAAGCAGCAGCCATCCCGGCGGCTGGCAGACGGCAAACATCACGGCCGGGTAGTGCCAGGGTGCCTCGAAATCGTTCCACGAGCGGTCGAGGTAGAACACATGGAGCGACTGGCGCTGGGTCGCAGTGCCGAGAAACTGCCGCAAGTGATCCCAGGGTGCCAGCCACAACCACGGCCAGGACACGAAGAACACCGCCGCTGCGGCCAAGGACCAGGCGGCGAACGCAGGCAGACCGTGCCGTCGCTTGAGGCACACGAAGACGAGCAAGGCCACGGGCGCCAACAGCAGGCCGTGTAGCTTGGTGGCCATGGCCAGGCCGGCCAACACGCCGGCCAGGGCGGCGCGGCGCGCGGTGCCCGAGGTTTCGGCCGCCCAGGCGAGCCCTGCAAGGGCCAGCGTGAAAAACATCGCAGTGGGCGTGTCGAGCGTGGCGAAATGCGCATGGCCAAAACAGCGCGGCATGGTGGCCAAGGAGAACGACGCTAGCGTGCCGGCGAGGGCGCCGGCCCAGCGCGTGGCGAGCCAGCCGACAACCAGGATCATCGCCGCAAACTCGATCGCCGACGCCAGACGGGCCACGGGTAGCCATACGGCGTTCGGTTCGCCTGGCAACGGATCGCCGAAGGCATGCACCCAGCCGAGCAGCCAGCGCCCCAGCGGCGGATGCTTGGTTTGCCAGTCGAACGTCTCGTGAATCACCGGCGCGGTGAAGAACCCGACGCCGTGGCGCAGAAAGCTCTGGACCAGTCGTTTACCGGCCAGGGCGTCGTAGTACTCGTCGCACGTCACGCCGGGGCCATAACCGGAGGGCGACAGCGTCAGCGCCGTCGCGAAGAGCGCCAGCAGCGCCACGACGATTGGTCCGCGGTACGCGCGCAGGAGCGATCGTTCGCGTCCGATGGGAGCCGAGGGGGGCTTCGCGGCAGCGGCGGCGCTCAATGCAGGATCTCCACGGCTCCAGGGCGGCCGGGCCACGTGCCGCGCGCCGCCAGCGCGCCATGATAAACGGCCAGCGCTGCCCGCGTGGGGCAGCGCTGGCCGAGCAGTCGAGCGCAAAAAAAACCGTCGCGGGGGTCTCCGCGACGGGGGATATGTCTACCGGCGACGGTAAGACAAAGTTGGGCTCAAACGAGCTCTTTGCGGCCGCCGATCAGCGTTTTCAGCCGTTCGGCCAGCAGGGCCACGTCGAACGGCTTCTTGAACGTCTCGTTGATCGACGAGCGGTCGAAGCTGTTCGGGTTGCCGTCGTCGGGCAACAGGGCAATCAGGATCACTTCCTGGAACTCAGGATTGCGCCGCAGGTTCTGACAAATCTGCAGCGACTCGGTCCGGCCAATCGAGAAGTCGACAATGATGCAGTCCGGGTGGAAGCTTTCGGACTGAATGCCGGCCTCGAAACCGCTGGCGGCAGTGCTCAGCTTGAACGACCGTTCGATCGGCAGTTCGCGCTTCAGGTTCTCGATGAGCACCTGATCCTGCGCCACGACGAGCACCTTGGCCATGGCCTCGTCTTCCAAGTCACCCAGCGGCATCCCATGCTCTTTGAGGAATTTAATAAGATATTCGCGCGGGATGCGACGGTCTTGCGATCCGGGAATGCGATAACCCTTCAGCCGGCCGGAATCGAACCACTTGCTGACCGTGCGCGGGGCAACCTTACAGATCTTTGCGACCTGACCAGTTGTAAACACCTTCATCGCAGGCTCTCCAAATTCTGTACGCTTTCGTAGGTGGACCGCTCGAGGAGTTTGACTCCGCGAGCGGACGCTGTGCCCCGCATCTGCGCTGGCCCGGCCGGTTTCAATCCTTCGTGCCGGCTGTGGGTACGCCAGGTTGCGGCAAATGTCTGGGTCGGGGCTTGTCCGGGAATTCGCTACTTTCGGGCTAGGACTCAGCTCCCTCTGGCCTGCGCCTAAGAGTGCTATCGGCACAAGACGACAAGGAAGCCAGCGAAAATCCGTAACATAGAGAAGGCCAGGAGCAGTCGGATTTGCGAGGACCGCAGTGCTAGAGCGCACAACGTGCGCCATCCACCGAAGTCGCAAGAACCGACCGATCTGGTCCGGAGAGAGGGCAGCAAGCGCGCCGAGGCGGCGTCCGCGGCACACGGACGGCTGCGACGAAACGGGCCAATTCGCCAGCGATTGGCGCGACCCGAGTGCTAGTTGTCCCCCCTCCGGCTTACCGCGGTGAACGGCCGTCTCTTGCGAGGCGGTGTCCGCGTGGTACGCCTTCCAAAGGTAGTTTCGATTGCCCCGGGGGGATGACTTTAGAGAGTTTCGACTATCGTAGTGGCCACCGGGGTCGTATCGCGTAATCGGTGGCTACCAGAGTCACCGTCGGTAACGGTCGGGCAGGATATTCCGGCCCGGTGCTGGGTAGGGTCGCCGGCCGAGGGGAGAGCAGGGGCGCCGGCCGGCAGTTCAAGCCGCGGCCGTGTCGTCTTCCCTGGCCGCTTCGCGTTGCGGCGACCAGCGGAACTCGCCGTTCTCGCTGATATCGTCGAAGTGCACGCTGACGCGCTTCGAGATGCCCGATTCCTGCATGGTGACCCCGTAGAGCGTCGTCGCGCAGGTCATCGTCTTCTTGGAATGCGTGACGATGATGAACTGCGTCCAGGCCAGGAATTCCTTGAGCACGCCGATAAAGCGTTCGATGTTCGCCTCGTCGAGCGCCGCGTCGACCTCGTCGAGAACACAGAAGGGGCTCGGGCGACTGCGGAAGATGGCCAGCAGCAGCGCCACGCAGGTCAGCGTCTTTTCGCCGCCGGAGAGCAGCGAGATGTTGCGCGGCTCTTTCCCCGGCGGGCGCGCGACGATTTCGATGCCGCTGTCGAGGATATCGACTCCCTCTTCGAGGATGATGTCGGCATGGCCGCCGCCAAACAGCTTGCGGAACAGCGTCTGGAAGTGGCCGCGGACGATTTCCAGCGTCTCGGCGAACAACCGGCGACTATCGTTGTTGATCTTGTGGATGATGCGCTCGAGGGCCGTCTTGGCCTCGGCCAGGTCCTGGTACTGCGCCGCGAGCGCTTGATAGCGCGCCTCCAGGGCGTCGAGCTCGTCGAGGGCGTCGAGGTTCACGTTGCCCAGATTGTTGATCTTGCGCCGTAGCTCGGCGATCTCCTGATCGACCTCGGCGCGTGCCCTTTGCTCCTCGTCGGTTGTCGCCGCTTCGAGCTCGGACAGCTCGATCCCGTAGTCTTCGCGCAATTGCGCGGCCAGCGTGTTGCGCTGCAGGCGCACCTCGTTGGCGGCCAGGTCCTTGCTGTGCACCTGGTCTTCGAGCCGCTTGATCCTGGCACGCACGCGCTGGGCCTGCTGCGCCAGCTCGCCGCGCTCGACTCGCAACGACTCGCGGGCTTCGACGTGGGCAGCGGCCTCGGCAGCAAAAGCGTCCTTGCTCAAGAACAGTTCGGCAATGGTCGCGCTGGCCTGCAAGATGGCGGCACGCGATTGACGTGCCCGCTGTTCCGCGGCTGCCAGGCGCGCGGCCGTTTCTTCGCGGGCCTGGCGGCGTTCTTCCTGGCTGTGCTCCAGGTGACGCTGCTGGGTTTGGAGGTTTTCGAGCCGATCTTCGACTTTGGCGAGTTGGACCTTGATGGCCGTCATCTCGGCATTGCGGCGCCCCCGGTCGGCGTCGATCGCATCGAGCTCCTGGGTCAGTTGCGCAAGCAGCGCGTCGAGTTCAGCGACTTGACGCTCGCCGGCCTCGCGCAACTCGCGCGTCTTGACGAGCGCGGCTTGCGCGACGGCCGCCTGTCGCTCGGCGGCGTCGAGATCGGACTGCGCGGCCCGAGTCTGGTCGGCCAATTCGGCGTGTCGCTGCTGTGCCGCCGCAATCTGTAGCCGCTGTTCGGCCAGGCGATCGACCGCTGCGCGATGTTCGTTCGCCTGAGTCGCGGCCAGCAGCTCGGCTTCGCCGATTTGCCGCTCGAGCATGCCCGAGTCGTGCTCCAGCTCGGCGGCTTGCAACTCCAAAGCGGCGATCTGGTCGCGCAACACGCGCAGTTCGCTGCGGCGCGAAATCAATCCCGGGCTGGCCAACCAGGAGCCGACCACGAGCGTACCATTGGGGGCCAGCAAATCGCCCGCGAGGGTGACCAGCTGCCCGCCGTCAGGGATCTCGTTGCGCAGCGGCCAGGCATGGGCCAAGGTGTCGACGATCCAGGTCGAGCCGAGTAGGCGTGTGAGCAACGGCTGCCACTGCGGCGCGACTTCGACGAACGTGTCGGCCCTGCCGACCACGCCTGGGCGGCCGGTAAGCAGGTCCGCGGCGGTCTCCGGCGATGCGCCCGACGCGGGCAGGAAGCCGACGCGCCCGTGAAAGTTTTGCTGCCCGGCGGCGAGCTGGTCCCAGAGTTCGGCGCCGTCGGCGACGACCAGGTGCTGGGCCCGTTCGCCCAAGGCGACCTCGATCACCGGGGCCAGTTCGACTTTGACACGAATCAAATCGGCGACGAGCCCGACGATTTGACTCCAAGGACCAGGCTCGGCGGAGCGAGCGGCCAAGAGGATTTCCTTGACCCCGGCGCCCAGTCCCTCGAGACGTTGTTCGAGCTCGTCGAGCACCGCGGCCCGGGCTTGCGCGGCACTGAGCTGCTGCCGCGCGTGGTGTAGATCCTTGGTGCGGCCGGCCAGACGCGTGCGCGCCGCGGCGATTTGCGACTGCGTGGTGGTCAGAGCATCGGCCGCAACTTCGATGCCCGCGACCAAGGTCGCGGAGCCTTGCTGCAGGGCGTCGAGCTGTTGTTGTTGAGATTGTTGCGCGGCGGCCAACTCGGCGAGTCGGGTGGTGAAGCGTGCTGCCGCCTCGCGGGCCGTCGCCAACTGCGATTCGAGCACGCTCATCTCGTTGCCCAACGCTGCCGCCGCGCGCAGGGCCTGCAAGTAGGCTTGCCGTCGCTCGCTCATGGTGGCGCGCCGGGCTTCGAGATCGGCGGCGAGCGCCGCAAACGCCGCTTCTTGGGCTGCGAGCTGTTGGCGGACGTCGTCACGCTGCGCGGCGGCTAGTGTCACGTCGGCGGCGATCGACTCGGCCTGCTGCTGCAAATCGCCGATGCTCAGGCCCATCGTGGCGAGTTGCTTGCGGAGGCGGCTCGCTTCGACTTCCAGCTCGGCCACGAGGGCCCGTTCGTGTTCGCTGCGCGATTCGCAGGCGGCGATCCGCTCGCGATTCTCGGCGATCTTGGCCTCGCAGACGCGGATCGCCTCGGTCAATTCGCTGGCCTGGGTTTCTGCCGCCAGCGATTGGACCTCGATCGTCTCGGCCGTGGCGCTGCTTTCGGTGACCTCGCGGTGCAGCTCGGCGAGCTCGGTCTCCATCGCGTCGATGCGTTCGGAGAGCTGACGCCAATCGGCCAGGGCCACCTGCGTGCGCAAGTCTTGGAGCCGGCCGGTGTATTCGCGGTACCGCTGGGCCTTGGCCGCCTGGGCCTTGACGCTGCGGAGCTGGTTTTCAACTTCGCTGACGATGTCGGCCAGCCGCAGCAGGTTTTGCTCGACACGCTCGAGTCGGCGGAGCGATTCGACCTTCTTGGCCTTGAACCGGCTGATGCCGGCGGCCTCTTCGAAAATCGCTCGGCGGTCGCGCGGGGACGATTGCAGCAGGATATCGACCTTGCCCTGCTCGATGATGCAGTAGGCTTCGCTCCCTGCGCCGGTCCCGGCGAACAGGTCGCGGATGTCGCGCAACCGGCTGGGTTGACGGTTGATCAGGTATTCGCTTTCACCGCTGCGATACACCCGCCGCGTGATATGGACGTCTGGCGCATCGAGCGGCAGTACCCGCGAGGCGTTGTCAAAGGTCAGCGTGGCCTCGGCAAAATTGAGCGGCGGGCGGCCGCTCGAGCCGTTGAAGATGACGTCGGCCATCTCCTTGCCACGGAGGCTCTTGACGCTCTGCTCGCCGAGCACCCATTTGACCGCGTCGACGACGTTCGATTTGCCGGAACCGTTAGGCCCGACGACGGCGGTGATCCCGGGGGGGAACTCGAAGCGCGTCTTGTCGGCAAAGCTTTTGAAGCCGACCAGTTCGAGAGCCTTGAGCATGCAGTGCCGCCGAATTGGCAGAATCAAACGGACCGGGCTTCTGGCAGGTCAACCGGCAGAGCCCGTTCTACACCGGCCATGCCTGCTCCCCCCAACAAGCGGGGAATCGCTAGCCCGGCCGCTTCTTCCCGATTCTACCAAAGAGCCCCTCCCAAGGTCGCCTTGGCTTTTCGGGCTCCTCCTGGTCGAAAGCCTGGTCCGAACCGTCGCTGTCATCGGATTCGTTCCAATCCTCCCCGCCGCGGTACAGCAGGGGCAGCTTTCGCCGGTCTTCGACCGGCGCCACCTCGGCGCCGGACTCCGCGGTCGCGGCCAGGGTGTCCAGACCATCGCCAGACCCCTCTTCGGGCGACGATTCTTCGTCGAACGACGGCCACGAGCGATCGTAAGTGCGGCCGCCCTGGGGCAGGGCGTCGACTTCGACCCGGCAGTTCAAGGCCCGTTTGCCGCGAGCCGCCATAAGCATCTCGACGACGTCCGGATACGTCCCGCCCAGCTCGACCACAGCCCGGATGACCTCTTCGACGTTAGGCGAGACCTGTCGCTTCTGATCGGGCTCGTCCACGGCGAAGCGGCTGATCGTCAGGACGTCGCCGCCCGATTCGCCTTTGATCAAGATGTGCTTGCCGGCCTCGATCACGACGGGCAGTTCGAATCGCGCGCCGTGGCCGAACAGCACGACCTCGGCCCGATAGCTGCGGGTCAGGTGAATCATCGGCGGGCCCGCCGAGTCGAGCACGTGAAGATGGAATTTGCCGTCGAGGTCGTCGCCCTTGACGAGCGGGTGCGAAGCGTCCATGGCCCACAGCGCACGGAAGGCGCCATAGCGTGTTTCGGCGCTGGGCACGTCGAGCAGCGAACTGAGGGCCTCGAACGCTGCGACGTCTTCCATCGAACTGAGCGCCGTCAAGGCATAGACGCGAAACGCCGGCTCGTTCTTGGCCACGTCGGCCAACATCGGGCAGGCCGTGCGATCGTCGAGATAGGCGAGCGCCTCGGCCGAGTAGAAATGCACCTCGGGATCGGCCACGTCGAGTCCCTTGCGCAGCGTTTCAATCGCCTCGCGACCGATGGCCTCGAGCCGGAGGGCGGCCGTTTTCGCCGACACGGGGTCGAGCAATTGCCGCTCGAGCACCTCGATGCGCTCGAGCCGCTCGGCGGCCGATTCGCTCAATGGGACGCTGCGCACCACGTCGAGATATCGCTCCAGGTTGTCCTTGTACCGCGGGTGCATCGCCAGCTCGATGTACTCGTCGGTCTTGGGCTTGGCGACGCCCATCTTGATGCCGGCCGTGTAGGTATGGAATCGCCGGTCGAGAACCTTGCCGATCAGCGCGCTGTTGCGCACGGTGCGATGATCGGGCTTGAGCACCAGCCCCAGCGGCCGCGACTTGAGCGCGACGCCTCCGCTTAGCACGCGAGCCCGCAGGACGTTTTCGCCGTCCTTGGCCTTCGCTCCCGGATCGACGAGCAGCGGACCCTCGGCCAGTGCCAGGACGTGGCCGTCGTGGATGGTGTCGTTGATGATCTGCAGTTCTTTGAGCCGTGTCTCCATCAGCCAGCCGTTGCGCAGGCTTGTGGTGCTTGCGCCCGAAGGCGAACGGATTTCGATGTCGAAGCGATCGCCCTTTTGAATGCCGGGGCGCAGATAGGCGCGGACCAGCACGATGGCGGTGTCGCGCGATTCGAGCACGCGGTTCGGGTGCGGGACACCGCGCGTTTGCATCTCGGAGATCAGCGCGGCGCGCTGATGCGAGGGCGGCGGATCACCGCCGGTGCCTTCCAAGCCGGTCACCAGGCTGACCGCTTCGACGCGAACGGGGCTGGTTCCGGTCGCGACGGCCAGGTCGCCCACCAGATCGGGGCTGTCCATCAGCGCTTCGAGATCTTCCTCGGGACTTTGCGAACGCACGGCCCACGGCGTGCATCCGCACAGCCCGATCAAAGCGATGGCGAGAACGGCGCGTAACGGCATCATGCCCGGGGCGCTCCGCATATGCGTCCTTGTCCGCCGGCGCGAACTGCTACCCTAGCCCGAATGGCTGGGGCACGCACGATCGCCGAGCCGGCACGCGAACGCGAACATGGATAGGATGATGAGACGAGATCCAACTTGAGGCGCGGAACGATAGACACGGGTCGCCATCGGGGTCAAGGCGGGTCGTAACCGCCAGCGCTGAATGGATGACAGCGAAGGATGCGCCAGCACCCGCGCAGCGTTCCGCGCACAGCACCGTGCTTGCGTACCGCCCCGATGAAGTAGTGGCTGCAACTCGGCTCAAAGCGGCAATGTCCGCCCAGGATCGGGCTGAGCGTGACCTGGTAAAGCTGCACCAGCAGCACCAGCAGCTCGACCGGCACGCGGCGCAAGAGGTAGAGCCAGCGGCTCATGGCGCCTCCTTGGCCAGCCGCCGCGCCAGCTTCGCAGCCAGGCGCACGAGCGTTTCGCGGAGCACGGACAGTTCGGGGGGCTGCGGGCCTTTGGCGACGACCACCAGGTCGATGCCCTGCGGCAGCCGTGCCAGCTCCAGCCGGAACGCCTCGCGCACCAGCCGCTTCCAACGATTGCGCGCCACGGCATTGCCGACTCGTCGCGAGACGCTCAATCCCAATCGCGGATACGGCAATTCATTGCAGTTGCCGTAAACGACGACCGGTCCGTGCGAAACCACGTTGCGCTGCCGGTACACGCGCTGATACAGGGCGCCGTGCCGCAGGCGATGTCGAGCCAGAAATCGGGCCGTCGTCATAGACCCCTCATGAATCGGCGGGGGGCTCGTCCGTCTGCGGTACCAACGGCTTGCGGTACCAATCGTCCTGATGCAGCGGCGTGGGTGGAAAACGCTTCTGCGCGTGGCGGCGCACCAGGCGCCCACCCCAGGCCACGAAGACCACCATCAAGGCGCCGATCAGCGCCAGCCCGAACAAGGCCATCACGATATACGTACGCCGCACCGGATCGAGCGCCGGAGGTTTGGCGGCGGCTTCCTCGGCCGCCGCGGCGATCGGGCCAAAGCAGGCCAGTGCTACCGCGACCGACGCGAGTCGAGCCGCCCGGATATCCACGGCCAGCCTCACCAGTGCAACTCCTGACGGATGTCGCCGGGATGTTTTTCGGCAATCCGGCGCAGCGCTTCGCGATCGTCGTCGTCGAGACCCCGGGGCAGGGCGATCAGCAACTCGGCGAACAGATCGCCCGGCGCGGCGCCTGCCGCGGCAACGCCATGACCCTTGATGCGGAGCCTGGTCCCGCTGGTGCTGCCCGGCGGAATGCGCAACGAGACGACCCCGCGCGGCGTCGGCACATCGACTTTTCCGCCGGCGGCCGCCTCGGCCAGCGAGACGGGAAGTTTGACGTGCAGATTCTGGCCACGGCGATGAAAGTGCGGATGCGCCGCGACGCGCACCTTGAGCAACAAGTCGCCGGCGGGCCCGCCGGTCGGCGATGGATCGCCCTGACCGCGGAGGCGAATGGTCTTCCCTTCCTCGATGCCGGCCGGAATCTTGACGGCCAGCTTTTCGACGCGACCGTCCGGACGCTCGAGCGACAGGGTGACTTCGCCGCCGGTGATCGACGTTTGAAAAGGGATTTCGTATTCGTACCGGACGTCGGCGCCGCGTAGTTCTTCGGTGGCCGGTGCCCGGCGCCGTCCGCGTCCGCCCGAGGCGCGTTTGAATTGTCCGAACAAGTCGCCGATTCCTGCCGCACCGCCGCCTGCGAATCGCTCACCAAAGAATTGACTCAGGTCGACGTCTTCGAACGAGCCGCCGCCCGCGCCGCCGCCGGGAAAACCGCCCGTCCAGGTATAGGTGCCGCCCCCGGGGCCGCCTGGTCCCGGCTGACCCATCTGCTCGAACGACGCCCCGTAGCGGTCATACAGTTCGCGCTTTTTCGGATCGTTGAGCACTTCGAAGGCCTTTTGCACGTCCTGGAACTTGCGCTTGGCCTCCTTGTCGTCGGGATGCAGATCGGGGTGGTACTTGCGCGCCAATCGCCGATAGGCCTTCTGGATGTCCGCCGGCTGGGCGTCGCGCTTCAACTCGAGAACCTGGTAGTAGTCGTCCGCCATATCGTTCCGATTGTGCAGCGCGGCAGCGCTGCGCCGAAAAATTGGTTTGTATCCGGGGTATTTTACGGCCCCCCGGCGCCGAGCTTCAAGGCTCGTTCCGCCGCGCGCTCTGCAAGCTAGACTAGTCCGGGCCGCGCGTTGCGCTCGCTCCACGTCTCCTTGCTCGTCCCGTCTGCGCGAGTTCCGCGATGCATCTGCTGCTCCGACGCCCATCCTGGCTGGTTTTCACCTTGGCTACGGCATTCACGCTCCAATCGCGGCCCGAATGGGCTGCCGCGAGCGGCGGTCAATTGCTGCTGGAAATCGTTGATCGCGATACCGGCAAACCGGTCGCCTGCCGGATTCACCTGGTGAACGAAGCAGGAAAGCCGCGCAAGGTGAACAAGCTTCCCTTTTGGCACGATCACTTCGCCTGCCCCGGCAAGGTGCTGCTCAACCTGCCCAAGGGCGCCTATCGCTTCACCATCGAGCATGGGCCGGAATACGTCGTGCGATCCGGCCATTTCACCATCGAAGATTTTGCCGACGACGAACAGCATGTCGACTTGCAGCGGATTTGCGATATGTCGAGCGAGGGCTGGTGGTCGGGCGATTTCGAGCTGCACCGCGCCGATCGCGAGCTGCCGCTGATCGTGGCGGCCGAGGACCTGCAACTGCTCGTTTGCGGCGACGGGAATCAGTCCGACGCGTCGCGCCAGACCGCGGAGCCGCCGATCATCGAGCGGCTGTGCGGCCGCGATTCATCGGGGGGCGGCCAGTTGCTGCTCTTGCGCGGCGCGGCGTTCAGCGTCCCCGTTGCAAAACACGAGCAGCCTTCGTCGCTCGAAGTGATCCGCGCGTTTCGAGACGGCAACCCGCAGGCCTGGGTCGATGCCGCGACGATTTCAGGCTGGGATCTGCCGCTGTGGCTGGCGCACCAGGCCATCGATTCGGTGCAGCTTGCGCCGCAGCAATTGGGCCGCGACCGTATGGGAGCCGACATGCCGGGAACGCGTCCGCGCGACAACCAGCGGCTGCCGGGGAACTGGGGGGCCGGGCTGTGGTCGCAGGAAATCTACTATCACTTGCTCAATTGCGGCTTTCGTCTGCCGCCGACGGCCGCCAGCGGATCGGGTGAATCGTCGAACCCGCCGGGCTACAACCGCGTGTACGTTTACCTGGGCCCCGAGTTTTCGCGCGACGCCTGGTGGGAGGCCCTGCGCGCGGGACGGTGCATGGTGACCAACGGCCCGCTGCTGCGGCCGCTGGTCGCGGGGCAACGCCCCGGCCACGTGTTTCAGGCCCCGGCCGGCGGTGCGGTCGACCTCGACGTCAATCTGAAGCTCTCGACCCGCGACAAGATCGAGTATCTTGAAATCGTCAAGAATGGACTGGTCGAACGGTCCGTGCGGCTGGACGAATTTGCCAAATCGGGCGAACTACCGCCGCTGAGTTTCGAAGAGAGCGGTTGGTTCCTGATCCGCGTCGCGACACAGGTCGAAGCGACCTATCGCTTCGCCACGACGGCCCCGTACTACGTCGAGATTGGCGACGTGCCACACCGCGTGAGCCGGGCATCGGCCGAGTTTTTTCTCGCCTGGGCGCGGGAACGCCTCGCGCGGCTGCGCGCGATCAAGCCGGCACTGCCCGCCGAGACGATCGCCCTGCACGAGACGACCGTCGACTTTTGGACCCACCGCGTCGACACGGCCAACGCCCCCTGAAACAGCAGCCCAATCAGCGCACAGCAGCCCAGAGGCCGCTCAGGCCGGCAACGAAGCCTGCCCGGCGGAGATCAGCCCGTTGGTCTTGAGCGTGTCTTCGCCCGGACCGCCGACGCTCCAAGTGCGCAGCAGTTCTTCCTGGCAGCGAAATCGCGTATCGCCGGGCGCCGGATGCAGCCGGCGATGCGTCCCCTCGGGCAGCAGCAGCCGCGCCTTGACGTTGTCGTGCAGATAGGCGGGGATCAACTCCTTGAGGATCCGCTCCTTCGATTCGGCGGCCTCGATCGGAAACATCACCTCGACGCGGCGATAGAAGTTGCGCGGCATCCAGTCGGCGCTGGCCAGGAACACCTGGGCCTCGTCGTCCGGGCTGAACACGTAGACCCGGCTGTGTTCCAAGAAGCGATCCACGATGCTGACGACGCGGATGTTCTCGGAGATTCCCGGAACTCCGGGCCGCAGGCAGCAGATGCCGCGGACGACCAGGTCAATCGGCACTCCGGCCTGGCTGGCCAGGTAGAGCGCCTCGATCACGCGATGATCGGCCAGCGCGTTGAGCTTGGCGAAGATTCGCGACGGGCGGCCTTGGCGGGCCCGATCGGCCTGCTCATTGATGAGTTCGACCGTGCGCTCCTGCAGATCTTCGGGCGCGACCACCAATTTGCGCCAGGCATGGCCCTGTGAGTAACCCGTCAACAGGTTGAACAACGCCGAGGCGTCTTCGGTCGTGTCGGGATCGGCCGTGAACAGGCCCAGGTCCGTGTAGATCAGGGCCGTCGTCGGGTTGTAATTGCCGGTGCCCAAGTGGGCATACCGCCGCAAGACGCCACCCTCCTGCCGGACGACGAGCGACAGCTTGCAGTGTGTTTTCAGGTCCAAGAAGCCAAACACCACGTGCACGCCGGCGCGCTCCAATTGGCGCGCCCAGCTCACATTGTTGGCCTCGTCGAAACGGGCCTTGAGCTCGACCAGGGCCGTGACGTGTTTGCCGTTCTCGGCGGCTAGCATCAGCGCCCGGGTGATCGGCGAATCGCCGCTGGTGCGGTACAGCGTCTGCTTGATGGCCAGCACCTTCGGATCGTTCGCCGCGCGGCTGACAAACTCGACCACGCTGTCGAACGAGTCGTACGGATGGTGCAGCAGGATGTCGCGGTTTGCGATGCGCGTGAAAATGTCTTCGCCCCGGCGTTGACGCAAACCCCGGGGAATTCGCGGGCTGAACGGTGGATCGCGCAACTCTTCAAAATCTGCCAGGTCGAGCAGCCCGCTCATGCCAGTCAAGTCGACGGGCCCGTTGACGCGGTAAACCTCGCTGTAGGCGTCGAGCGAGCCGTCGCGGATTTCTTCCGACTCGATGATCGTGTCGATCAGCTCCGGGTCGCCCGAGGCCGAGACCTCGAGCCGCACCGCCTGGCCGCGTTGCCGCGCCTTGAGCCGGGCCTCGATCAGCCGCAGCATGTCGTCCGATTCCTGCTCGAGCAGGTCGATATCGCTATCGCGCGTAATGCGGAACGTGGTCCAGGCCTGCACTTCGAACCCGCCGAACAAGTCGGGCAGCCGCGCGGCGACGGCGTCCTCCAAGAGGATGAAATCGTGCGCGTCTTCGGCCGAGAGCGGCACCAGGCGCGGCAGGACCGTGGGCAACTGCACCACCGCGAACAGGTTGCGCGGCCCCAAGCCCGAGGCGCGGCGCAGCTTGCTCACCAGGTACAAGCCGCGGTTGTGGTAGCGCGGGCTGGGATGTGCCGGGTCAACGGCCATCGGCGTGAGAATCGGGTACGCCCGATCGCGGAAGAAGCGATCGAGGGCATCGGTCTGTTCGGGTGAGAGCTGATCGTGGGCCAGCAAGCGAATGCCCTGCCCGGCCAGGGCGGGCATGACGTGGTCGCACCAGCAGCGGTACTGGTCCGCCACGAGTTCCTGGGTTCGCTTGGCGATGGCCTGCAACTGGGCGAGCGGCCGCATGCCGTCGGGCGAGTAATCCTGCGGAGCCCCGTCGCCAAAGGCCTGCTCTCGCAAGCCCGCGACGCGAACCATGAAAAACTCGTCGAGGTTCGACGAAAAGATCGACAGGAACTTGACCCGCTCCAAGAGCGGATTGCTCTCGTCGAACGCTTCCTCGAGCACCCGCGCGTTGAACTCCAGCCAGCTCAACTCGCGATTCATGAAGTGTTCGGCGAGAAACGGACGGCCGATCACGGGCAGGCACTCAGCGATTACAATTTATGTTTCCGACCCTGATGCATCATACCTTGCCGATCCGAACGCGGCAGCGGCAATCGGCCCACGTGGACCTGCCGCCGCGATTGCTGGCGCGACGGCATCGCCCCTTTTTCCTGGTCACCAGTGATGGCCGCAATTTCAAATCCCAATCGGCCCGAAGGGGAATCGCCGGCGACGGTCCCGTCACTCGGACAGCTGGCGACGTTGGCGAGCCTGATGGAGGTGACGGCCGCCAAGCCGGGCAACGTCCATCGCGGCGCCGACTTCGACGACGTCTCGTTCTTCGAGTTTGCCGCCGGAGCCATCGCGCTCGGGCCCGTCTTCGAGCTGGCCCGCGAGCGTTCGCTCGGCGAAACGGTGTTGGCCGCGGTTCGGGCCACCGCGGCACTCGTGGCGACCAACACGAACCTGGGCACCATCCTGCTGCTGGCCCCCCTGGCCAAGGCTTCAAGGTCGGACGACCTGCACGCCGGGGTGCGCCGGGTGCTCGAAAGCCTAACGCCTGACGACGCCGCGCGCGTGTACCTGGCCATTCGCGAGGCGGCGGCCGGCGGGCTGGGGCGCGTCGGCCAGGCCGACGTGGCGGGCGAGCCGCCGGCCGACCTGGTCGCCGCGATGCCGCTCGCCGCCGAGCGCGATCTCGTCGCGCGCCAGTACGCCAACGGATTCGCCGAGGTCTTCGACCACGTCGTGCCCGATCTGCAATTCGGCCTGCAGCAAGGCATCTGTCCGGCCGATGCGATCGTGTTCGCGCATGTCCGCGCGATGAGCCGCTGGCCCGACAGCCTGATCGCGCGCAAGTGCGGGGTGGCCGTGGCCGAGCAGGCAGCGCGGCTGGCCGGCCAAGTGTTGCAGGCCGGGCCACCGGGCGACGAAGATTATGAACGGGCGCTGGGCGATCTCGATTTCTGGCTGCGCAGCGATCACCATCGGCGCAATCCAGGGACCACGGCCGATCTGCTGGCGGCAGGGCTGTTTGTGCTCTTGCGGCAGGGCACGTTGACGGCGCCCTGGCGATTTTACCGGCCGTTTGTCAAGCAAGATGCCGAGGAGCAGAGAGCTTGAGCGAGCATTACCACGTCCGTGTGACGAAGGACTACCTGGTCTTCTCCGCGGCCCACTTCATCACGTTCAACGGCAACGTCTGCGAGCGGCTGCACGGACACAATTACCGGGTTGCCGCCGAGGTGCACGGACCGCTCGACGAGAATCAATATGTCGTCGACTTCATCGCCTTGCGCGATGCTTTGCGCGATATCGTGGCCGAACTCGATCACCGGATGCTGCTGCCGATGCACCATCCGAGCATCCGCGTGGCCGCCGGCCCGAACGAGGTGACGGTGACTTTCCAAGATCGCCGCTGGGTGTTTCCGCTCGACGACTGCGTGCTGTTGCCGGTGGCCAATACAACGGCCGAACTACTCGCCCGGCATGTCGGAGGTAAGCTCCGCGAGGTGATTGAGCGGACGACGAGGCACACGTACCCTACGTACCGGGTCGAGGTCGACGAATGCAACGGTCAGCTTGGCGTTTGGACGTGGCGCGCCGACTGATGGCTCAGGGCGCCGAATCGGTTTCCGTTTCGCCGGGTTCCAGGCCGTTTACGACGTCCTGGCCGAAGGTGTAGAAGAGCCAATCGAGGTCGCTGCCGCCGATCAGGCGGTCGATCGCACCGTCGGCCA
>JAIBBZ010000039.1 GCA_019694435.1 Pirellulales bacterium | reverse complement strand
GAGGTTCCCTTCGCGGCTGCGGTGGCGCCTGCCGCCGGACCCGCGGCTCGGCGCGCGCAACGCGCGGCGGCCTTGGCTGCCAAGAGCGCCGCCCCGGCTGCTCCGCCACGCGACCGCGAGTCGCTGGCGAGCCCGCGCGCCCGCCGCGTGGCGAAAGAGCTGGGGATCGACTGGCGTTCGCTGTCCGGTTCGGGAGTGAACGGTCGGGTGCGCGAGCGCGACGTACGCGCCGCCGGCGCAACGCCGCGGCCGGCGTCGAGCTTGTCGCCGCGGCGCCGGGCCATTGCCGAGCGGCTGCGCGCCAGCAGCCGGCAGACCGTTCCGGTCACGCTCACCACGACGGCCGACTGCACGAATCTCGTGGCGCTGCGCGAACAGTTCAAGGCGGCCCGCGCCGAGCACGTGCCCACCTATACCGACTTCATCGCCTGTCTCGTGGCCGGCGTGTTGAAGCGGCATCCGCAACTGGCTGTCCGCTGGGAGCAAGGCGACGCCCTCGTCGGCGTCGGGGAAGACGCCTTCGACATCGGCATCGCCGTCGATGCGCCGCAAGGGCTGATCGTGCCGGTCGTGCGCGACGTGCTGCACAAGTCGTTGCTGCGCGTCACGCAGGAATCACGCACGCTGGTCGACAAAGCCCGCGCCGGCCGGCTCGCATCGCCAGAACTGCACGGCGCGGTGATCACGCTGTCGAACCTGGGCGCGCTGGGCATCGACGCGTTCACGCCCGTGATCAACTATCCGGAAATCGCCATCCTGGGCCTGGGGGCCGTGCGGCGGGTGCCGGTGATCGGGCTCGACGAACGAATCGTCGCGCGCGAGAAGATGGTCTTGAGCCTGACGTTTGACCATGCGGCGATCGACGGAGCGCCTGCGGCCCGATTTCTGGGCGATGTGGCCGCGGCCATCGACCACGCGGCGGCGCACCTGCTGCAATCGTAAGCCGCGCCGTCGGCGGCGCGCCGGCCGCCGCGTCAGTTGCCTTGGATGCCCTTGGACGCAAACAGCAGGTTGACCAATTCGGCGGGTGAATCGACGCCGAGCTTTTCGAACATCGACTTGCGCCGCGTCTCGACGGTCCGCAGGCTGACGTCGAGTTCTCCGGCCATCTCCTTGTTCATCTTGCCTTGCGCGACGAGCTGCATGACGCGCCGCTCCTCGGGCGTGAGCGAATCGAAGCGTCGAGCGATTTCGCCCTGCAGCGCGCGGCGCCGGCGGTTCTCGGCATCGGCCTCGAGCGCACGGCGAATCTCGTCCCAGAGGTCGTGATTGCGGCAGGGTTTTTCGAGCAGGCTGAAGGCTCCCTGACGCATCACGCGCACCGCCAGCGGTACGTCGGCATAGGCCGTGATGAGGATGACCGGCAGCGCGGCCTGGGCGCCCCCCAGCCGGGCCAACAGATCGATGCCCGAGATGCCGGTCATCCGCACGTCGCACACGGCGCAGCCGGCGAGCCGGGGATCGTAGGCCTCGAGGAAATCTTCAGCCGAAGCGAAAGTGCGCGCCGGGATCCGCATCGATTCGACTACGGCCGCCAGGCTTTCGCGCGCTGCCGGGTCATCGTCGATCACGAAGACCGTCGGCAGTTCAGTTGCAGACGCCATCGGGCTCTCTCGCCGTGCGCAAGGGAAGCATCAAATGAAATTCGGCGCCGGAGTTCTCGGCCGGCGAAGCCCAGATTCGGCCGCCGTGTGCTTCGACGATCGTGCGGCAAATGGCCAGACCCAGGCCCAGGCCATTGGGTTTGTCCGACACGAAGGCCTCGAAGATATCGACCGAGGCCGCGACGGGCAGGCCGGGACCCGTATCGCGAACGACGATCTCCACGTCGGCGTCGCGCCGGCAGGCCTCGACGGTCAACTGCCGGGACGCCAGCGGCGGATTGTCGCTCATCGCTTCGTAGGCGTTCAGCATCAAGTTCGTGAGCGTCTGTTCAATCAGCAAACCGTCGGCCACGAGCGGCGGAATCGAAGCATCGTATGCGACTTCGACCTGGACGCGCGTGCGCGCGCGGACCGGATCGGTCAGCGCGATCGATTCGTCGATCAATTCGCGCAGGACGATCGGCGCGCTCTGCGGTTGCGCCTTGCGGGCAAAGGCGCGCAAGCGGCGGATGATGGCGCCGCAGCGTTCGGCCTGGCAGGCGATCTGGTCGTTCCAGTGGCGGACCTTGGCGACGGCGGGGTCCTCGATGTGGCCGATCATCTGCGCGCTGGCCCCGGCAAACTGCACGATCGCGTGCAGCGGCTGGTTCACCTCGTGTGCGATCGCGGCGAGCATTTCGCCGAGCGACGCCAGGCGCGAGGCATGGATCAACTGTTCGCGCTGGAGCCGCAGGGCCTCGGCCGCTGCCGCGCGCGCGGTCACGTCGAGCAGCATGCCTTCGTAGCCGATGGCCCGGCCCGCCGTGTCGCCGGCACGCTGCGCGTGCAGCACGGCCGACAGCGTGCAGCCGCTGCGATCGGTGAGCGTACAGTCACCGCCGACGAGCCGTCCGGCTTCGAGCGCTTGCAGCAACTCGACCAGCGGTGCGCCCGATGTGCCATGCGCCGCGAGCAGGTCGGCGACCGAGTCGAAGCCGAGCACTTGCGCCATGGTCAAATTGGCGAAGGTGAGCCGGCCTTCGAGCGTGCATTGAAAGACGCCCACGATCGAGTTGTCGACCAGCGACCGGTAGCGACGTTCGCTTTGGCGCAGGCTTTCTTCGGAGTGGGCGCGCTGGCTGATCTCGCGCTCGAGCCGCGCCACGGCTTCGCGCAGACTCCCTGTCGACAACTGTTCTTTCAGCCGCAATAGCTCCAGGCGTTGGTGGTTTCCCCGCCGGGCGCGGAGGAAGAACACGCCCGTGATGCCGGCCGACGTCAGGATCACAAAGGTGCTGGCGACCTCCGCGCGTGGCACGGTCGCCCAGACGAACGGCAAGGTTCCCAGCAGGCCCACGACCACCAGCAGCAGGTAGTTGCGCACCGTGGAAAAAGTGAAACCGGCCAGGATGAAGGCGATCGCGACCACGCCCAACAGATCAGGCTCGCGATCGAGTTGCAGCATGACGATGGCCTGCCCCAGGATGAACGCGAGCAGCATCTTGAAGACCCGTGCCGCGAGGCCCGGCGGAGTGGTTCGCCGCCAGGCCAGAAAGGTCAACCAGAGCATGCCGGCCGCATTGATCAGGTTCACGCCCATGTCGAGCGAGCGATAGGGCAGCGCGTTGTCGACTTTGAATTGATGCAGCACTCCGCGCAGCGCGGTGACGAACAGGACCGGCGCCAGCCAAAGACAGGTCCGGGCCACGTCCGCGTCCAGGGCGGCCTGCAGCACTTCCTCGGGCAGCGCGATTTCGCGCTCGGCCAGCAGCAAGGGCGAGTTGCGCTCGGCAGATCCCGCCGCGCTGCGCGAATCGGCGTCGCGCGACGCCGAAATAAGACTCGCGATGGTCATGGTCCTGTCCCGATCGTGAGCCGCAGGTTCGCCGGACCGGAAATACCCATCCCACGAGCCTAATCGACCCTGCCGCAACTGGCCAGCAGCACGCGATTGCCGGGCGGCAACGGGGGTCGCCCGTGGCCCGGCGTCTGCCATCCTGGTATCAATGCCAGCTGCCGACCATTGTCTTTTCCCGGTGTTCTGCCCATGTCACGGTCCTTTCGCCTGGCACTTGTTTTGTTGGCCGTCGAGGTCGGCTTGATCGCCGCCTCGGCCGCGGCCGCCCCGCCGAATTTTCTCGTCGTCCTGGCCGACGACCTGGGCTTTTCCGACCTGGGCTGTTACGGCGGCGAGATCGCCACGCCGCAGCTCGACGCCCTGGCCGCCGGCGGCCTGCGCTACACGCAGTTCTATAACACCGCGCGCTGCTGGCCGACGCGTGCTGCACTGCTGACCGGCTATTACGCCCAACAAGTCGGCCGCGATGCGCTGCCGCAGCGGCGCGGCGGGGCCGCGGGACAGCGCCCCGCATGGGCCCAGCTGCTGCCCGAGTATCTGCGTCCGCTGGGCTATCGGTCGTATCATTCCGGTAAGTGGCACGTCGACGGCCGGCCCCTGGCGGCCGGCTTCGATCGCTCGTACGAACTCGACGATCACAACAACCACTTTCATCCCCAGAAACACTTCGAGGATGGACACCCTCTGCCTCCGGTCAAGCCGGGCGAGAACTATTTCAGCACCACGGCCATCGCGGCACATGCGATCGAATACCTCGCCGAGCATGCCCGTTCTCATTCCGACCGGCCGTTTTTCTGTTACGTGGCTTTCACCGCGCCGCATTTTCCGATCCAAGCACCGGCCGACGACGTGGCACGCTGCGCCGAGCGTTACGGCTGCGGCTGGGACGCCATCCGCGCCGCGCGCTTTGCCCGCCAGCGCACGATGCTGCACTTGCCCGGCGAGCTGGCGCCCTTGGAGCGGAATATTGGACCACCGTATAAGTTTCCCGAATTGTTGCAGCTAGTCGGTCCCGGCGAGGTTGACTTCGAGCTGCCCTGGAACGAGCTCGACGACGGCCAGCGCGCCTTTCAGGCGATGAAAATGGCCGTACACGCGGCCATGGTCGAGGGGCTCGATCGCGAGACGGGCCGCCTGATCGCGCAACTGCGCTCGATGGGGGCGCTCGACAATACCCTGGTGCTGTTCTTGTCCGACAACGGGGCCAGCGCCGAACTGATGGTGCGCGGCGACGGACACGATCGCACGGCGCCGGCCGGATCGGACAAGACGTTTCTCTGTCTCGGACCCGGCTGGTCGCGCGCGGCCAACACGCCGTTTCGCCGCCACAAGACCTGGGTCCACGAAGGCGGCATCGCTACGCCGCTCGTCGCGCACTGGCCGGCAGGGATCGCGGCGCAGGGCGAGCTCCGCCGCGCAGTCGGTCATGTGATCGACCTGGCGCCGACCTTACTGCACCTGGCCGGGGGAACCTGGCCCGTCGCCGCCGACGGCCGCCCGCCCTCGCCGGGGCGGGATCTCGCGCCGTCGTTTGCCGCCGATGTGCCGCTTCCGCGCGAGCCCCTGTGGTGGCTGCACGAGGGCAACCGCGCGCTGCGCGACGGCGACTGGAAGCTGGTCGCTGCCAAGCAAGAGCCGTGGCAGCTCTACGACTTGTCGCGCGATCGTAGCGAGGTCCACGACCTGGCGGTCGAAGAGCCCCAGCGCGTCGCCGACATGGCCGAACGTTGGCAACAGATCACCGACGAGTTCGAGCGGCAGGCGGCCGTGGACCGCTAGCGCTCGGCGCGGCGGTAGGGCGGCGTTACCAATAGACGTACCGCTCGAGCAGCTCGCGTTGCCTTCGCGCGAGCCGTTGCACGTCGGGAATCACGAACCGGTTGTCGTCCACGTCCAAGAGCAGCTTGCCCGATGGTCCAAAGTCGAGCGCCTGGCTCTGCGTCCAGCGCATCGTGAATTCGGCTGGGCCGGCCTGGGTGCGGATCTTCCATTGCAGGTAGCCGTATTCGAGCTGGATCTCGTCGATCGCCACGATCTCGCGGAGCAAATAGCGGCGCTCGAGTGCCGCCGTGATCAACTGCCGCTCGAGCGCAGGCCAGGCGCGCAGATCGCGCACGATGCCTAGTTCGTGTTCCTTGCCGTCGCGATCGACGGCCAGCAGGCTGATGTACTCGTCGGGCCGGGTGGCCGGGAAACAGCGCACGGCCACGAGGCCTCGTACCGTCGTGCCATCGGCCTGCACGATCGCTAGCGCGCCGTAGGGACCGCCCCGCAGTTGCACGTCGTCCGGCTCCAGCCAGGTCGGGCCCACGGCGTGCGACGACGTCTCATCTGTCGCGAGCGGAACGGGCTCTTCGATCTCGGTCGCCACGGCGGCCGACAGATCGATCGTGGTGTTGCGCGCGACCTGGGTTTGAATCTTGACGAGCCGGGCGTACTGGCCTGCGAGCCGCATCAGCTCGTCGTGCGAGCCCTGTTCGATCAGCCGGCCGGCGTCGAACACCAGGATCCGGTCCGAGTCGCGCAGCGTGCTCAGCCGGTGAGCGATCGCCAGCGTGGTGCGGCCGTGCGTGAGCGCGCGCAGCGCCTCTTGAATCGATTTCTCCGATTCCGTGTCGACGCTGCTCGTGGCCTCGTCGAGGATCAACACCTTGGGGTCGTAGAGCAAGGCCCGGGCGATCGACACGCGCTGGCGCTCGCCGCCCGAGAGCCCGGCGCCGCGTTCGCCCAGCCAAGTGTCGTAGCCGAGCGGCGTGCGGAGGATGAAATCGTGAGCCTGTGCCCCGTGCGCCGCGCTCAGCACGGCCTCGGTCGTCGCGTCGGGCTGGCCATACACGAGGTTGTCGTACACCGTGCCGCGAAACAAAAACGGCTCCTGGAGCACGACGCCGACATGCTGGCGCAGGTCGCTGGCGGCGAGCTGCCGGACGTCGATGCCGTCGAGCAGCACCCGGCCCGAGTCGACGTCGTAGAACCGGCTGAGCAGGTTGACGACGGTCGTCTTGCCGCTGCCGCTACGGCCGACGATGCCGATCCGCTCGCCGGGCCGCACCGTGAAGCTCACGTCCTTGAGTACAGGCCGGTGGCGCTCATAGCCGAAGGTGACCCGATCAAAACGGATCTCACCCTGCGCGGCGGCCAGCGTTTTGGGCTGCGCGGGATCGTTCGTCTCGGTCGGCGTGTCGAGCAGCTCGAACACGCGCTGGCAGCCGGTCATGAAACTGGTCAGCCAGGTCGTCAATTGCGAGAGCGTCGACAGCGGGGCGTAGAACATCGCCAGGTACGCCAGGAACGCCATCAACGAGCCGAGCGTCATCTGTCCGGCGAGCACATCGCGGCCGCCCACGTACCAGACGATCAACCCGCCCAGGCTGAAGACCAGCGCCATCACGGCCGTGAACGACGTCGTGGCCCGTTCGACGCCGGTGCGCGAGACGCGAAGGTTGTTGCTGGTCCGTTCGAACCGCTCGAATTCGCGCGGCTCCTGGGCAAAGGCTTTCACGACGCGGATGCCCGAGAGCATGCCCGAGAGCGTCCCGGCCTGTTTGTGGCTCGAGTCCCAGTAGCGGTAGTACTTCGGATAGACCCGGTGCCAGAAGAACAAGCTGCCCCCGACGACCAAGGGCGCCGGGATCAGCGTGTACAGGGCCAGCTTGGGGTTGAGCGTGAACAGCATGATGCCGACAGCCACGACCTGGACGATCTGCAACAGGAAGCCGCCGGTGATCTGCTGCAGCAGGCTGTGCAGCACCTCGCTGTCGTACGCCACGCGGCTGACGAGCGAGCCGACCTGGTGCCGGTCGTAGTAGCCTACGCCCAGCGCATGCAGCTTGCGGACCAACTGCCCGCGCAGCTCGTAGGTCAGCGCGACGCCGACGCGGTTTGCCAACAGCCCCTTGGTCCAGTTGACCAGGCCCAACAGCATGCGCGTCGAGGCCAGCGCCAGCACGACTAGCAACAGCGCGGTGAGCAGCGACGCCGCGTCGGGGCGGGCGCTGCCTTGCGCGAGAATCTCGTCGACCAGGTACTGTTGCAGCTTCGGCGGGGCCAGCTCCATCGCCACGCCCACCAGCATCAGCCCGCTCATCGCCAGGGCCGTCGGCCATTGCGGCCGCACCATCTGCCACAGCCGCCCGACGATGGCCCGGCGCGGAAGGCAGCGCGGGCACGATTCGCCCGGTGTCGGCAGCCGCAGCCCACACTGAACGCAATGCGTCGCCGCACGGGGTGCCGATTCCGGCGCGTCGATCTCGCCGTGCTCGCGCAGGGCCTCGAGCTGCTCGGCAAAGTCATGCAGTAGGTGGGCCAGCGAGTTGCTCGAACGGGCCAGGTCGATCCAGGCACCGTCGACGTAGGCTTGCAGAAAGTTCGAGCCGATCGTGGCGTGGGCCCGAAACCGCTCGGCCCGGGACAAGGGCCAGGCCTCGACGAGCCGGGGTGGCTGCACATCGTCGATCACCGCCAGGTGGTCGCGCGTGGCGACGAGCCAATGGTCGCCGCTGTCGCCCGAAAGGTTCAGATCGCTCGCGACCGACAGTACGACGGGCAGGCCATCGAGCTGTTCGGCGGCGAGCAGTTGTTGCACGGCGCGGGGAACCGCTGCTTGCAGCATTTCTGGTTGAGATTCCTCCTTGACCGGCAGTGGCGCTCGGCCGGACGCCTTACACGGCGCCGGCATTGCGGTCATGGCAACCAACGCTTACGCGGTGCGCAAGGGTTGGTTCGGTCCGCGGGCAGATTTCTTCGGAGAATTTCCGCAGGCCGGGCGCGGAGTTGCGTCCTGCCGCGCCCGGGCACCGCTGCTACCGCCCTGCCGGGGCGTTCAACCGCGCGTGGATCTGTTCGCAAGCTTCTGGGCGCAGCCGCAGGCCGTGCGCCAGGTCGCGGAGATAGGTCTTCTCGCTCGGCGAACTCAGGTCCATCGCGATCAGCGACAGTGCGTAGACCTGCTGTTCGAGCCCCAGCGGCACGCTCCAGCAGAACTCGCGGACGTCGAGCGGCTTGGCAAACTCTTCGCGGAGGAACTGCATCATCTCGGCAGACGCTTCGCCCACCTGCTGCAAGATGGCCTGCTGCTCGCCTGGGCTGAGCTGACCGTCGGCCTTGGCGGCGTTGACCATCGCGCGCACCAGCACGAGCGCCTGATCGTTCTGGCTCGGCTGCGGGGTGGGCAACGGAAACTGGATCGGCGACTGCGTCGGCGGCGCCGCGGGCGGTCGCTGCGGCCGGCCCAAGTCGCTCGGGCTCGGCGATTGGCGCGGGATATCGATCGGCTCTTCGCGCGGGGTTGTGCGTGGCGCGGGGCTCGGCGCCCGGCGGCTGTTGCGATCGACCGCCACGCCGAGCATCTCTTCGAGCTGGCGCGCTGCACTCTCGATATCGCCACCGCCCGTCGCGGAGCCACCCGACGATGGTGGCCGCGGCGCGCTCCCACCGCCGGCTGGCGGCGCCGGGCCGCGCTTGGTGAAACCGTCGAGCATGTCCTTGAGGATCTTGCCGCCCAGGCTGCCGCCTCCTGCGCCGCCGATTTTGCGCCCTAGCATGCCGCCGAGAATGTCGATCGCGTCCATCGGTATCCCCCTTGTCATTCAGAGTTAACGCGCGCGCCGGCTCTACGGTAGGCGGTTATTGTCGCGCGCCGCGGTACAGGGCGGAATAGTGCAACACGACCGCTGCCGTGATCAGAAACAGCAGCATGTAGTAGAGATTGAACACGAATTCGTTCCAAACGTGCGGCGGGCCCGTCACCAGATGGGCCAGCACGTTCAGCACCAGCAAGACCAGCCACATCAGCCCGGCGGCGTGCGGAAACAACTCGCCGCGGTAACCGCGCGCCAGCGGTCGCACCAGCGGAACCAGCCAAATCAGCGCCAGCACCACCAGAAAGGCGGGTCCCAGGTTTTGCCACAGCCAGGCGTCCCAGGCGTCTTCATCGCCGTAGTAAATGTTGAAAAAGCCCTTGAGCCCGCACTCGAGCGAAATGCCCAGCCCCAGCAGCAAGCCGAGATACAGGCCCACGCGCTCCAGGTTCGGATCCCCGCGCCCGTCGTGTGCGGTGGCCGGCTCGCGCGCGTACGTCCGGCAGCGGATCGCGTAATACAGCGGGCCCGTCACGAGCGCCCCGGCCAGCAGCGGCCAGCCCCACCCTTCGCAGGTCTCGAACAGCAGCAGCGCGTTGAGCACGGCCAGCAGCAGGTAGACCGCCAACCAGGTCGTGTCGGGCACGGCCAAGGGCCGCCGGGCGCGCTTGCGCGTCGCTTCGTCGGCCGTCAGCGGCCGGTTCGCCAGAAAATAGGCCACGCCATAGCCGATGCCGATCGAAATGCCGCCCGACGATTCCCAGCAGCGCCAGAAGTTGAAGTTGGCGCCTTCCCAGTACTCGGTGGCCCATTTCCAGTTTTGCAGCAGGGCCCAGCCGGCGCCGTTCACCAATCCCACGGTCGCGATCAGCAGGACGTTCTTGCCTTCGCGCCGCGCGGCCTCGTAGCCCAATAACCCCAAGTACACGCCCAGGTGCACGATGGCCTGCCAACTGTCGTTGATCAGCCGCCGCAGATTGGGATTGTGCTCCAGGTCCTGGTACCGCTCGGCGAGTGTGTCGTACATCGGCAAGAAAAGCTGCGGCAGCGCAACGTACAAGCCCCAGGCCACGAGCGCGCCGCCGATTCCGCAACCGATGCGCAGCAGCCAATGCATCAGCCGTGTTTCGCGCAGCGAGCCGGTCCAGGCCAGCAGGCACGCTCCCAGCCCGGCCCACGGCATTCCGGCGATGAACAGCCAGAGGAATCCGTAGGCCCGAGAAATGGGAACGAACTCGCCCTTGGCGTAGTTCGTGACCAGCTTGCCCTCGAAGAAGCTGGGCCACTGCATCCAGCCCCGCGCGCCGGAGATGCCGATTCCCGCGGTCACGGCGAGCACGATCCAGGCCGAGTCATAGCGCCGTTCAGGCCGGCCGGCCACGGGCCGCGAGATGAACCACCAGGCCATGCCCCAGGCCACGCCCGCGAACACGCAGCCGGCCGCCGCGCCGTAGCCCGACGATCCGCGCACGGCCCAGGTCATTCCGCCCAGCGCCGCAAACAGCAGCGTGGGCAGCAGCAGGTCGTGCGTCAGGTCGCGGCGTGGCGAAACAGTTTCCATGGGCCGGTTTCGACAACTTTGCGATCGCCGGCCTTCACGTCTGCTGCCAGCACGGGTTTGCGGCGTGCCTCAGTCGGTCACCGGCAGCACCAGGGCGGTCGGGCGTGCAGAGTCGTGGAACACCGTGTTCCGCGCGACGCGCGGCGGCAACTTGTTGCTGCCCGGCTGTTCGCCCGTGTTGGGGTTCACGTCGAACCGCGGGGCATTGCTCGACGTGACGTGTACGGCGATCCGGTGGCCCGCCTCGAACGTGTTGGCCGTGCTGCCCAATTCGATCGACATCCGCTCGGGCCGGTTCGGCTCCATCAGCTCGACCTGGTTGGGCCGGTGGCCGTGACGATATCGGGTCCGCAGCGGTTGATCGAGGATCAAGGCTTCGTAACCATCCGGGTACACGTCGACCAGCTTGATGCAGAAATCGGTGTCGGTGCCATCGGTGGCCGCGTACAGGTCGAGATACACCCGCCCGGCGATGGTCACGTCCTGCTCGAGCACCGGCGTCTGAAATCTCAGGTAATCGTCGCGCTCGCCGACCTCGCGCTGATCCATCGGGCCAATCGGCAACGTGAGATTCGCCCCGCCGACGGTGGGCACGGGCTTGGCCGGGTCGAACGCATAGGCGGTCGAGGCGTCGCTCGCCTCGGGCGCCGCGGTGGCCAGCGTTCGGTCGGGCTGCAGGAAATAGCGCGTCTCATGCGATTCGGGGGGCCAGTTCGCGGCCGTCTTCCAGCCGTTCTTCGGCGTGGCCTGGCGCTTGCGGGCCGAGGCCATCTGGTAGTACTTCACCGGCGGCTCGGTGGCGATCTCATTGGCGATGCCTTTGAGATGATGGTCGAACCACTTCATCTCCTCTTCCATCGCGCTGAGCATGCCGCCGCCGTCGGGATATTTCAGTTCGCCCTTGAGCTGACCGTGACCGAAGGGGCCCATCAGCAGCTTTTGCGTCCCCCGGGCGCCCGCGGCGCCTTGGTTTTGCAGAAACGCGAAATTGCCCTGCGTGCCGACGGAGAAGATGTCGTACCAGCCACCAACGTGATAAATGGGAATCTGGATCTTGGGACGATGCGGGGCGATGTCCTGCTCGTCTTCTAGCTTCGTGTCGTTCAGCGCCACGCGGCGCAGGGGAATCTGCTCGGGTACCTTCTGCGAGTTGAGCCAGCCGGTGGTGTCGGCCTCTTTGAACACGCCGCCGATGAAGATGGCCTCGGTGGCAAAGCTCTGCGGCGCGACGATGACGAACGCGCATTTCAAGGCCGGCGGCTGCGCGATGGCGGCCAACAGCGACGTGATGCCCATCGCCGAGGCGCCCGACATGCCCACCTTACCGTTGCACCAGGGTTGATGCGCGACCCAGTCGACCGTGTCGAAGCCGTCGTCGCGGTCGGTTTCAAAGACGGTGTAGGTGCCCTCCGAGCGGAAGCGCCCGCGGCAGTCTTGCAGGATGTAGACGTAGCCGGCCTTCACGTAGCGCTCGCCGAGCACGGCCATGCCGGAATCTTTGCCGTACGGCGTGCGCGTAAGGATCACCGGGAAGGGCCCGTCGCCCTTGGGCAGATAGACGTTCGTGGCCAGCTTCACGCCGTCGCTCATCGCGACCATGTGTTCGGTCGCGCCGGAGGCCACCTTGGGCAAATCGCTGGGCTTGGCGTCCGGCTTATCGGCGCGGGCCGTAGAGACCGCGACGGACAAGGCCGTGGCGAACGACAGGGCCAGGCCCCAACGGCGGACGAACTCTCCCATGACCAGCTCCTCCCAGATTGCCCGCCCGATGTATCGGCAGGCCGAAACTTTTTGCGCCCCGAGGGGTTTCCATCGTAGCCTTGGCGCCGTCGATCGGCAAAAATCCAGCGACGCGCGATTAATTCTGTCCTGCCATTCCCAGCAGCGGAAGTGCTCTCCATGTCCAAATCCTCGACGATCCTGGCACTATGCGGTTTGTACCTGCTGCCCACGCTGGTTTGGGCAGAAAACTGGCCCGGCTTTCGCGGGCCCTCGGGCGATGGGCAGATCGCCGCCGGGAGGCTTCCGGTCGAGTGGGGATCGGAGCAAAACCTGGCCTGGAAAGTGGCCGTACCGGGCGTGGCCTGGTCGCAGCCGGTCGTCTGGAACGATCGGATCTTTCTGACCACGGCCGTCGCCGATGACCAACCTCGCCCTGACTCGGCGCCGCAAGGCCGTGGTCGACGCCCCGAAGGCCGACCCGCCGAAGGAGCGGAGCCGCAGGGCAACGGCGAAGGCCGCCCCCGGGGCCGCGCCCCGGGCGGGACCGAACCGCCCGAGGCGGTCTATCGCTGGATGGTGATGTGTCTCGATCGCAACTCGGGCAAGGTGCTCTGGGAACAGGTTGCCCATGAAGGCCGTCCGACGATTTCGATCCACCGCACCAACACCTACGCTTCGGAAACGCCCGTCACCGACGGTGAGCACGTGTATGCCTATTTCGGCATGACGGGCCTCTACTGCTACACGGTCGATGGCCAACTCGCGTGGAGCAAAGACCTGGGCAGCTACAAGATGACGCTCGGCTGGGGGACCGGCAGTTCGCCGTGCTTGTACGGAGATCGGTTGTTCGTCCAGTGCGACAACGACGAACAGTCGTTCCTCGTAGCGCTCGACAAGCAGACCGGCGATGAACTGTGGCGCGTCGAACGCGACGAGAAATCGACCTGGTCGACGCCCTACGTCTGGAAGAACAAGTCCCGGGTCGAGCTCGTGCTCGGCGGCAGCAAGAAGTTTCGCTCGTACGATCCGAACGACGGCAAGCTGCTCTGGGAACTGGGGCCCATGAAGGGTCGTTGCTCAGCCACGCCGGTCGGCACGGACGACATGCTCTATTTCGGCGTCGGCGGTGGCCCGGCGGGGCTGGGGCCCTTGGTCGCGGTGAAGGCCGGTGCCAGCGGCAGCCATGAATTGCCCAAGGCCGGCGAAGCGAACGAGGCCGTGGCCTGGTTGGTCGACAAGGCGGGCCCGCCGATGGCCTCACCCTTGGTCTACGAAGGCTGCTTGTATGTTCTCGAGCAGCGCGGCGGCATCGTGGCCTGCTACGACGCCGCCACGGGCCAGGAGCATTACAAGCAGCGTCTCGAGGGGGCCAAGGCGTTCACCTCGTCCCCGTGGGCCTACGATGGCAAGGTATTCTGCCTCGACGAGTCGGGGCAGACCTTCGTGCTGGCCGCCGGCAAGGAGCTCAAGCTGCTGGGCACCAACAAGATCGATGACATGTTCTGGTCGAGCGTGGCCGTGGCCGGCGACGGCCTGATCCTTCGCGGCCTGAACCAGTTGTACGCGATCGAGCAGCCCTAGGGCTGGCAGTGCCGGTTCGATCGGCAGGGTCATCCTCCGCGGTCGTACCCCGGACGGCGGTGCGCGTGATATTTCCGCGGTCCGGCGAGCCTGGAAGTTTGAGGTCGCTGATCTTCCTGGACGCTCGCTCGAAAAGGACACCCCATGCCTCATCCGGCACGCCATCTGATCGGTCTGGGACTCGTGATGATCACGGTCGGCACCGGCTGGCTGCTCAATGCGCTGGGGCTGGGGCCGGAGATCAACTGGGTCTGGACCTTGGCGCTGGCAGCGATCGGCGTGCTGAGCCTCGCCCAGGGTGGCCGGATCGACAAGTTCAACGTCATCGTGGGTCCTTGGTTTTTGATCGCCAGCGCGCTTTCGGTACTGCGGCAGGCCGGCCTGTTGGTGCTCGACGTCGAGGTGCCGCTGCTGGTGATTGCCGGCGGCGCGCTGTTGGTGATCGCACAATCGCCGCGCGTTCCGATCCCCCATTGGCTGCAACCCGACGCCGCGGCCACCCGCCAGGAATGAACGCCCCTAGCAGCCCGTTGATTTTTTCAGCGGGCTGCGTGACCGCAAGGATTCGGTCTCAAAATGGCGACGTAAGTCGTTGTTTTGCAAGCCGTGCGGAGCTTCACTCCGCACCTGGCGAGGTTTAAATAGGCCACGAAGGCCTATTTCAACGGGCAGCTAGGCACGGCTCCTTACGGACGGGTCAGTTTCTTCATCTTGGCGAAGATCTGAACGCGCTTGTGCCGTAGGCGACCGGGCTTGTATTTGCTCAGCCACGCGGCGGGTCTCTCCGCCAGAAACACGCTGTCGCTCGCGGGGGCGGCGTTCGGCTTGCCGGCGAGCTTCTGGTGCACGGCGCGGAAATAGTAGTGATTGAACAACCGATTGAACTCGGTGAAGTAGATGTCCGCCGTGCGACAGTCACCGCGAATGATCAGCATGTTCTCGTCGTTCTCCTTGGTCGATGCGGCGCTGAAATTCGCCGAACCCGTAACGACGATGGGATCGTCGCCCAAGGGGTCGACCAAGAGGAACTTGGAATGGATGTAGGCCACGTGCCCGTTGACCTTCATCGCCTTGGTATTGGTTTCCTGGGCGAATCGATAGAGCGGATCGCGGAGAAACTCGCCAAACGCCTGGTAGATGTTCTGTTGCGCCGTCAGCTTGACGAACGGCTTGGGCTTGGTCTTCGCTCCCGGCTTGGGCTTGGTCGGCCGATCCTCTTTCTCCAATAGCATCAGCACGAGCGCGCTGTCGGGCGTGTTGTCTACTAACTCGGCCTTCAGCTCGGTAGAAACGCCGAATGCCAGGGTGATGCACGCGAGGTTGTCGGCCGAATCGGCGAGTTTGAAATAGGTGGTTAACGCCTGCAGCGTGCTGCGCGGACTGAAGACGGGCGTCACGCCCGTAGGGATCGATTTGACCGTCTTCGGGAAGGGCGACACGGCTTCGACCTGCTTGCGGAAGGCCGCATTGAGCTTCCTCGAGGTCGCCTGATCGCCGCCGGCAACCGCGCCGGGGTTCTTGCTCAGCACGTCCCAATAGGCCTTGAACTTGCGGGCCACGGCCGGGTTGCGGACCCAGTGGCCGACATTGGTTTGGCCGAAGATTCCGCCTTCGGAGATGTTGGTCGATCCTGTCCAGACTTCCGCGGCAGTCTGCTTCTTGCCCTTGAGCAGGACCATGAACTTGTTGTGCTGAATGGCGCTCTTGCGGGCCGTGCGCTGAATCACGCACGACGGTGGAAGGTCCACGGCCTTGATCAATTTCAGGTTGTCATTCCGCGGAAACGGCGCGATCTTCTTTTTCTTATTTCCGTTGTCTTTGGCGTCGACAATGATGCGGACGTTGACTCCCCGCTGGATCGCGGCTTTCAGGGCCTCGGCCACGGGCCGATAACGAAACTCGTAGAAACAGCACAGTAGCGAGTCGCCCCGCTTGGCCTGTTTGATGAATTCCAGGATCGCTTCATCCAGGGATCGGCTCAGCCAATCGAGCGCTTCCTGTCGTTTCTTCGCGGGCAGTTTTTTGGGCTTCTTGTTGCCGAATTTCACCGCATATGCCTGGCTCGAGGCCACACCACGATTGAAGAACACGTCGTGCTGTTGTTTGCTGAACAACGGTTCGGTCTTGATGCGGATCTCGATCGGCGGGGTGCTGCGGTCGAGGTTTCCTGGTGTCCCTTTCAAGGGATGAAAGACGTACCGATACTCGGATTCTGGCTGGCAGGTGAAATCGTCCCAGACAAAGCTTTGCACTGGGTGATCCTCGGTGCTCACTCGAGTTGCCGGCGTCGGCTTGGGCAGCACCGAACGAAAGACCTTGAATCCCGGCCGAAACTCCAGCTTCCCTTGCTTGAACGCACGCTGGACGGCAAATCCCAGTAATCCTTTTTGAGCTGCGCTGTCGGCCGTGATGGCAAACGATGTGGTGTTGATGCCCGACACGGCGAAGACTTGGAATCCACCGGTCAACTTGGACTTGAATCGCACAGCTCACCCCTTTCTTGAGTTGCTTATATCGCCGCATTCACCAGGTCGCCGCGGTTTTTCTCCCCGATAGTAGTTTGCCTATTTATCGTCGACGGCCGTAATTGGAGCCAGCCAAACGGGGGTGGTCAATATCTGGCTGCTTGTTAATTGCAACGTTTGCGCCAAAGGCGAACGTGAAGTCTCATGCCGGAACAGTCGGGAAATGAATTCCCCGCGCTGTTCTGTCCCCGCGAGTTTTCGCGGATGCCCGGACCGCGGGTTTGCTTTGTATCCGTCGGCTGGTCTTGCCGGGGCGACGCGCCGTTCGTCGCGTCGCGCGAGACCGCTGCGCGGCACCCCGAGGATGGAAGTTCCGCGCAGGTGCGAAGATGCGTCCCGGTGCCTCACCGGGTTGACGATCCCTGCGTCGATCGAGTCGTTTAGCGCTCGATCCGCAATTCGGCCAGGTAGATGGCCGTGATCGGTTTGCCGGCGTCGTCGCGTTCGTGGCTCGAATAGTACGACAGCAGGGCGTGCTCGGCGTCGAACGCCACGAAGCCGGGATACGAGTTGTCGCCGCCGCTGGGCAGCTCGGCGATTTCGTGCAGGTGGTCGCCGGTTAGCCAGTAGAGTGCCGTGCGGGCATCGGCCACGCTCTTGCGCCCGCCGACGAGCAGATGCTCGCCCCAGCGCACCAGCAATGGACCGCCGACTTGCCGGCCCAGGTCGCTGCGCTGCCACACCGCGAAGGGCGCCCGCGCGCGGCACAGTTGGGCGTTGGTCTTGCCGCCGCCGCGCGCCACGGCGACCAATGCCCCGTCGGGCTCGAACAGAAACGCCGTCTCGTCGCCATGCGTCTCCTGGAACAGGCTCGCCTTGCGCCAGATCAGGCCGTCGTCGCTTTCGAGCAGCGCCGACTCGACGATGTCGGGCTCAGGCTCGTCGGAATGCGCAAACTCGTGCTTGCGCCGTCCGCACAGCCAGGCCCGATCGCCCCACGCCGCGGCTCGCCAGACGTAATGGCCATAGGTGCCTTCGAGCATCGCCGGTCCTTGCCAGGCGTGGCCGTCGTCGGTCCACGCGGCATAGCCGAGGTGTTCGTTCAAATCGCGCGACGTGGGCGAGGTGTCGCCGCAATACCAGGTGCCGGTGTAGACGAACAACCGCTCGCGAAACACGAGAAAATGTGGATCGCGCGTATCGCGCCGCGGGACCGAAAAGCGATGCACCTGCGTCCAGGTCTGACCGTCGGTGCTGGACAGCACGAGGATGGCCGACGAGGGGTGCACCATGTGCCCGTCGGGGCAAGTGCGAAACGTCAGGTAATACCGGTCGCGAAACCGCACCAGGTCGGTAAAGGCGTTGTGCTCGCCGTTGTGAAACGCGCGGCGCACGTTTTCGACCGCGACGCGTGGCAGCTCCGGCTCGGCGGCGGTTGCAATGCCGCCGGTCGCCAGGACGATCGCCAGAAAGCACGGCCGCCACGCGAACAGCGTTGCGCCATCACGCCACAAGTTTGTCGACCACATTGCCATGCACATCGGTGAGCCGGTAGTCGCGTCCCTGGAAATGAAAGGTCAGCCGCAGATGGTCGAGACCCAGCAGGTGCAGCACCGTGGCCTGCAGGTCGTGGATATGGATCGGGTCTTCGGCGACATGAAAGCCGAGTTCGTCGGTCGCGCCGATCGTCTGGCCGACGCGCGCCCCGCCGCCGGCCAGCCACATCGTAAAGGCCTGGGGATGATGGTCGCGTCCCAGGCTGCGCCCCAAGGCGGCGTTCGATTCGACCATCGGCGTGCGGCCGAATTCGCCGCCCCAGACGACGAGTGTTTCGCCCAGCAGTCCGCGCTGTTTCAAATCGGCCACCAAGGCCGCGGCCGCGCGGTCGGTGTCGCTGCAGGCGCTCTTCAAGCCGCCAGCCACGTCGCTGTGATGGTCCCAGGCCTCGTGATAGAGATTGACGAAGCGCACGCCGCGTTCGATCAACCGCCGCGCCAGGAGACAATTGTTGGCGAACGACGACTGCCCCGGCTTTGCGCCGTAGAGATCGAGCGTGGCCTGCGATTCCTGACTCAAGTCCATCAGCTCCGGTGCGCTCGACTGCATGCGAAACGCCAGTTCGTAGGCCTCGATCCGCGCGGCGATTTCCGGATCGCCCCAGAGTTCCTGGTGGCCGTGGTTCAACTGGCCCACCAGGTCGAGCGTCTCGCGCTGTAACCGCGCGTCGACGCCGGGCGGATTGGCCACGCCGAGGATCGGGTCACCCTGCGAACGAAAGAGCACGCCCTGGTAGCTCGTCGGCAGGAATCCGCAGCTCCAGTTGGCCGGTCCGCCGCTGGTGCCCTTGCCGCTGGTCATGACGACGAAGCCGGGCAGATCGTCGGCCTCGCTGCCCAGCCCATAGGTCACCCATGCGCCCATGCTGGGTCGTCCAGGCAGCGCCGAGCCCGTGTTGAGAAACAATTGGGCGGGCGCATGGTTGAACTGGTCGGTGCGCATCGACTTGATCAGGCAGACGTCGTCCACGACACCGGCCAGATGCGGCAGCATCTCGGACAGCTCCGCGCCCGACTCGCCGTGGCGCGCAAACTTGTAGCGCGGCGCCAGCAGGGCCGCGTTGCGCTGGATGAACGCATAGCGCTGATCTTTGACCACCTCGGCCGGTACCGGCTGACCGTCGTACTTTTCCAGCATCGGCTTGTAGTCGAACAGGTCCAATTGGCTGGGGGCCCCGGCCATGAACAGGTAGATCACCTGCTTGGCCTTCGGCGCGAAGTGCGGCGCGAGCGTTTGCCTGGCCGATTCGGTCTCGGCCCCCAGAGCCGCTGCCCCGCGCATCGACCGGCACAGCAACCCGGCCAAGGCCAACTTGCCCACGCCGAGCCCGCACTGCTCGAAAAACCACCGGCGGGTCACCGCCCGCGACTGCGCCGAGAAATCGCCCGCCATGCCTATTCCTTCGTGATCGTTTCGTCGAGGTTCAAGAGCACGCGCGCCACGGTGGTCCAAGCAGCCAGCTCGAGCCGATCGAGCGGTGCGTCGGTCAATTCCGGCAGGCCGGGGGCCCGGGTCAGCAACTCTGCATCGAGCTCGCCGGCCTTCAGCCGAGCGAGTTGCGCGTCGTAGAACGCCGCGAGCCGGTCCAGCTCGTCGGCCGCGGGCCGGCGCCCCAGGCACAAGCGAAAGGCCCGTTCGGCTCGCTCGCCGGGGGTGTCCGCGCGTTCTGTGACGACGCGTCGAGCCAGCGCCTGCGCGGCCTCGAACGAAACCTGGTCGTTCAGCAGGTTCAGGGCCTGCAGCGGCGTGTTGGTGCGCGTGCGGCGCGGACAGGTCACGTCGGCCGTCGGGGCATCGAACACCGTCAGGCCTGGATAGGGACTGGTCCGCTTGAGATAGGTGTAGAGTCCGCGGCGAAAGCGGTCCGCGCCCTGGCTGGTCGGCCACTCGGTGGCGCCGTAGGAAAGTTCGCTGATGCCGGCCGGCTGGGGCGGAAACACGCTGGGGCCGCCGATGCGCTGATCGAGCAGTCCGGCCGTCGTGAGTGCCGCGTCGCGGATCATTTCGGCTTCCAGCCGTAGCCGCGGCCCGCGCGCCAGGAGCACGTTTTGCGGATCAAGGCGCAGCAGCGCTGGCGAGACTTGCGACGACTGGCGATAGACGGCCGAGCCGACGATCGCTCGATGCATGGCCTTCAGGCTCCAGCCGCGGCGCATGAATTCGGTCGCGAGCCAATCGAGCAGTTCGGGGTGCGAAGGTCGCTCGCCCATCGCGCCGAAATCCTCGATCGTGGAGACGATCCCGCGGCCGAACAGGGCGGCCCACACGCGGTTCATCGTCACGCGCGCCACGAGCGGGTTCCGCTCGTCGACGAGCCAACGCGCCAGTGCCAGCCGGTTCGGCTCGACACCGGCCGGCAACGGATGCAGCGCCGCGGGCACGCCCGGCTCGACGACCTCGCGCGGATCGAGATATTCGCCCCGATGATGCCGATGGGTGATGCGCCGCGCCTGGGGGGCGCGTTCTTGCATGACCATCGTCTGCACGGGCGAAGGCAGCTTGCGCTTCAGCTCGGCAATCTGCCGATTGTGCTCGGCCAGTTCCGGCGCGGTGGCCAGGAAGTATTCGCGCAGCGCGGCTTGTTGCTGGGCCGTGCGGCCTTCGGCGGGCGCGGCCAGCGCCGTCTCGATCTCGGCCGGCAGCTCGTTGGCCGCCACGGGCATTGCGTCGGACGTGGCCCAGATGCGCAGTCGCCCCAGCGTCATCTGGTGGATGTATTGCTGCACGAGCGTGAGCCGCAGCCTCCGCGACCGGGCAGCGTCCAGCGGCGCCGCCAGCGGGAACACCGCGCGATGGCCCTCGCCGGTCTGGCCCGCGATCGACCAGCCGGTGTCGAGCTGGCCGTCAAGGCACAGATCGGCCGCGCGCTTCTCGGCGGCAAAGTCGTGCGTCGCGCCGGCCAGGCGCACGGCGGTCGCCGGTTCGCCCGCGAGCTCGTCGAGCTGCACCTCGCTGAGCAGGAAGTCGCCCACGGAGAACAGGGGGGCCCTGCCCGGGCCGCCGCCGGGCAACCGCGGATCAGACAGCGCCTCGACGCGCAGCGCGGTCAGGCGATCCAGGGGAACTTCCAGCTCCAATTCGTAGGTGTCGTAGTTCGGGCAGTCGCCGTGCACCCAGATCGAATCGTCGTCAAGCAGGTCCAGCGTGGCGCCGTTGCGCGAGCGCAGCGCGACGGGCCGGACAGCGACCCAGTGGCCCGCGCGCGGCGCTTGTTCGACCTGCCAGCGGGCAAATCGCTCGTCGAGATAGGCATTGGGCCCGCTGCCGCCGACGGTGCCCTTGGCAGCGCGCGGAAACAGCGCTTCGCGGCGCGCCTCGTAATCGGCAATCCGGGCCAAGGCGACGCTTCGCTCCTGCTCGATCCGGGCGTCGGGTACGTCGAAGTCCACTTCGTCGGCGTTGTTCAACAGGGCGAACAGCCCGTAGAACTCGCGCTGCGTGAAGGGGTCGTACTTGTGGTTGTGACACTGCGTGCATTGCAACGTCAGGCCGAGCAGGGCCGCCGAGGTGGTTTGCACGCGATCGACCACGGCCTTGAAGCGGAACTCGGCCACGTCGATCCCGCCCTCTTCGTTGATCATCGTGTTGCGATGAAACCCGGTGGCGATGACCTGGTCGGCCGTCGCCTGCGGCAGCAGGTCTCCGGCAATCTGCTCAATCGCGAACTGGTTGAACGGCAGATCGCGGTTGAAGGCCGCGATGACCCAATCGCGGTAGGGCCAGATCGTGCGCGGCCGGTCTTTTTCGTAGCCGTTCGTATCGGCATACCGGGCCAGGTCAAGCCACCACCGGGCCCAGCGTTCGCCGTAATGCGGCGAGGCCAACAGCCGCTCGACCAGCCGCTCGTAGGCGTCGGGCGCCGTGTCGGCCACGAAGGCGTCGACCTCCTCGGGCGTCGGCGGCAGGCCGGTAAGATCGAAGCTCACGCGGCGGATCAGCGTCTCGCGCGCCGCTTCGGGCGCCGGTTCCAACCCTTGCCCTTCCAGGCGCGCGAGCACCAAGCGATCGAGCTCTTCGCGCGGCCAGGCTTGGTGCGCGACCGCCGGCAGCTCGGGCCGCGCCGGCGGCAGAAACGCCCAGTGCGGGGCATACTCGGCGCCTTGCGCGATCCAGTCGCGCAGCAACTGCCGTTCGCGCTCGCTCAGCACGCGCTTCGTGGCCGGCGGCGGCATCCGCTCGCCCTCGTCGCTGCTGAGTATCCGCCGGATCAGTTCGCTGTCGTCGGGGCGGCCGGGCACGATGGCCGCCTGACCGCTGGTCGCCGGCTCAATCGCCGCGTCGCGCTCGTCGAGCCGCAGCTCGGCCTCGCGCGTGTCGGCATCGGGGCCGTGACAGAGCCAGCAATTGCGCGAGAGGATCGGACGGATGTCGCGGCTGTAGTCGATCTTGTCGTCTGCGGCGACCGCCGCCTGGGCGCAGCCGATCGCGGCAAACATCAGGGCCAGCAAGGCAGATCGCCGCATAAACAATTCGCAGGGCGGCAGCGGGGGGTGGGATTCGAGCGGGAAAACTCTCCAGCCCGCAATTTTACCCTCGTCGACCGCCCCCTTCCCAGCCAGGACTGGCTCGAAAATGCCGCACCGCGACCCACGACGGGCCTGGCTCGATCAGGTAATCTGTTTTTCTATGTTCTGCACCATGCGTTTCCGCCCTAGCGTCGTCCCGCGCTGCGCGCACATGGTTGCGTTGTTGCTCGTTGCCGGCGGAGCGGGTTCCACGGCCTGGGCCGACGAATGGGACTCGCGGTTCGAGGCCGAAATCGCGCCACTCCTGACGCGCAATTGCCTGGAATGTCACAACCCCCGCCAGCGCGAGGGCAATCTCGTGCTCGATCGCCGCGAGGCGCTCGTGACCGGCGGCGACAGCGGGCCCGCGATCGTGCCGGAGCATGTCGACGACAGCCTGCTCGTCGAGCGCGTGCGCGCAGGCGAGATGCCCCCGCCCGAGAAAGAACAGCCGCGCCCCTTGAGCGAGGCCGACACGGCGAAGCTCGTCGCTTGGATCTCGGCCGGGGCGCCCTGGCCCGAGGGGCGCGTGCTCGACGCCTACGACGCCACGACCGACAAGCGCGCCGGCCGCGACTGGTGGGCCTGGCAGCCGCTGGCCGAGGTCGCGCCGCCCGACGCGCCGGCCGGTACGCATCCGGTCGATGCCTTCATCGCCGCCAGGCTGAACGAGGCGGGGATGATCCCTGCCCCGGCTGCCGATCGGCGCACGCTCGCGCGGCGGTTGTATTTCGACCTGATCGGTTTGCCGCCGAGCTACGAACAGGTCGAGGCGTTCGTGGCCGACACGGCGCCCGACGCCTACGAGCGACTGGTGGACGAGTTGCTGGCCTCGCCGCATTTCGGCGAACGCTGGGCGCGCTACTGGCTCGACGTGGCCCGGTTTGCCGAGACCTGCGGCTACGAACGCGACCAGGAAAAGCCGAACGCCTGGAAGTATCGCGATTGGGTCGTCGACGCCATCAACAACGATCTGCCCTACGACCGTTTCGTGCTCGAGCAGTTGGCCGGCGACGAGTTGCCCGACCGCAATGCCTCGACGGTCACGGCCACCGGCTTCTTGCGGATGGGCACCTGGAACGACGAGCCGAACGACCCGCAGGAATACAAGTACGAGCGGCTCGAAGACCTGATCCACACGACGTCGACTGCTTTCCTCGCGCTGACGGTCAAATGCGCGCGGTGCCACGATCACAAGTTCGACCCGATCCCGCAGACCGATTACTACCGCTTGGGCGCGGTGTTCTGGGCCGGTCACGTCGAGCCGCGCGACGCGAAATTCCAGGGCGGGCCTACGCCCGAGGAATTGGGCTTCGAGCTCTGCGGCTATACCGATCGGGCCCGTGACCCGCCGCCTTTGCACTTGCTGCGCAAAGGCGATCCGACGCGCCCCGAGCAGGAGGTCGCGCCGGGATTCCTGTCGCTCGTGGCGGCGCTCGATCGTCCGATCGCAGCGCCGCCGCCGGAAGCCCCCACTTCGCAGCGCCGTTTGCAACTGGCGCGCTGGATCGTCGATCCACAGAACCCGCTGCCGGCCCGCGTGGCGGTCAACCGGCTCTGGCAGCACCATTTCGGGGCGGGCCTGGTCCGCACGCCCGACAATTTCGGCTTCAACGGCCAACGCCCCACGCATCCCGAGCTGCTCGATTGGCTGGCCCGGGAATTGATCGCCGGCGGCTGGCGGCCGAAGCGGATCCACAAGTTGCTGGTGATGTCGGCCACCTATCAGCAGGCCTCGGTGCATCCGCAAGGCGAGCAATACGAGCAGCGCGACGCCGGCAACCGGTACTGGTGGCGGGCCGAGCGCCAGCGGCTCGATGCCGAGGCCCTGCGCGACGCGCTGCTGGCGGCCAGCGGCCAGCTCGACCTGCGCGTGGGCGGGCCGAGCTTCCGTCCGGAGATCAGCAGCGAGGCCCTCGAGGGCCTGTCGATGAAAGGCGGCGCCTGGCAGGCCTCGCCGGCCGCCGAACAGCATCGCCGCAGCATCTACATGTTCAGCAAGCGGTCGCTGTTGGCGCCGATCATGACGGTCTTCGATTTTTGCGATACGACCCAGCCGTGCGCCCAGCGCGACGTGACGATCGTCGCCCCGCAGGCGTTGGCGCTGATGAACAACGAGTTCGTGCATCGCGCCAGCGCCGACCTGGCCGCGCAGGTGATCGAATCGTCGTCCGCAGATTTCCAGGAGCAGGTGAGCTGCGCCTGGCGCTTGGCCTTGGCCCGGCAGCCGACCGCCGTCGAAACGGCCCGGGCGGTGGCGCATATGGAAGCCCAATCGCAGCACTTTGCCTCCGCTCCCGACGCCCGGCGGCGCGCGCTCGAATCGCTGTGCCACGTGCTAGTCAACTGCAACGAGTTCCTCTACGTCGATTGACGGCCGATTTCGTCGAAGGACGCCTGTCATGCAGCAACCTCATTCTTCGCCGGTCGCGCGGACCTTTCCCTGCGGACTCACGCGCCGCGAATGGGTTTGGCAAATGGGCGGCGGCATGGCGGGTCTGGCGTTGAGTTCGCTGCTGGACGCCGACGGCTTCTTTGCCCGGCATCTGCAGGCGGCGACGCCGGCACCGGCCGGACCGCTGGCGCCCAAGCCGCAGCACTTTGCCGCGAAGGCCAAGAGCGTGATCTTTCTGATGATGAACGGCGGCCCCAGCCAGGTCGATCTGTTCGATCCCAAGCCCGAGCTGGAAAAGTACGCCGGTCAATCACTGCCCGAGGGCAAGAAGTTCATCAACTCGGGCGGTCGCGCGATCGGCTTCCTGACGCCCGGTCAGCGCCCGTTTCGTCCCGGCGGCCAGAGCGGTCTGCCGGTGAGCGACTACTTTCCGCTGGTTCGCGAGCATGCCGACAAGCTGGCCGTGATCCGCTCGTGCCATGCCGACAGTCATGCCCACGGGTCGGCGCTCGTCCAGATGAACACCGGCAAGCCGTTGATCGGCAAGCCGTCGCTCGGGAGCTGGTGCGTGTATGGATTGGGCACCGAGAACCAGAGCCTGCCGGGCTACGTCGTGATGCTCGATCAGCGCGGCGGGCCGATCAGCGGCCAGCCCAACTGGTCGAGCGGATTCATGCCAGCCACGTTCCAGGGCACGCTGTTTCGCCCGCTGGGCAACCCGATTCTCGATCTGCAGGGTCCGGAGTATCTCGATCGCCAGGCGCAACGGGCCCAGCTCGACCTGTTGGCCGAGTTGAACCAGGCGCACCTCGACGGCCGGCCCGGCGGCGAGGAGCTGGCCGCGCGGACGCAAAGCTACGAGCTGGCCTTCCGCATGCAGGCCGAGGCGCCCGAGGCGGTCGACCTGGGCCAGGAAACGCAGGCCACGCTCGACCTGTACGGCGTGGGCCGCCAGCCGACCGACGAGTTCGGCCGCAACTGCCTCATCGCCCGGCGGCTGGTCGAGCGCGGCGTGCGGTTCGTGCAGCTCTACTCGGGCGGCGGCCATCTCGAGGCCACCTGGGACGCGCATGAAAGCGTCGAGAAGAATCACGGCCAGCACGCGGCCGAGGTCGATCAACCCATCGCGGCGCTGCTCGCCGACCTGGCGCAGCGGGGATTGCTGGACAGCACGCTGATCGTCTGGGGCGGCGAGTTCGGCCGCATGCCGTTCTCCGAGGGCGTCGGCAAGCCGGGCCGCAATCACAACCCGTACGGCTTCACCATGTGGCTGGCCGGCGGCGGCGTGCGCGGCGGCATGACCTATGGCGCGACCGACGAGTTTGGCTTCGAGGCCGTCGAAAACAAGGTGCACGTGCACGATTTGCACGCCACGATCCTGCACCTGCTGGGCCTCGACCACACACGGCTGACCTATTTCCATCAGGGCCGCGACGAGCGCCTGACCGACGTCTACGGCAACGTGGTCGAAGCGGTGATTGCCTGATGGCGACGCGGCGCGTTCAACCCCCACACGTCGCCGGCGTGCGGCATTTGCGTAAGCATGATCCCGTGATGCGGGTCGTGATCGATCGCGCAGGCCCGTTTGCGCTGAAGCTGCAGCGCGACCGCTTCCGGTCGCTGGTCCGCGCGATCGTCGCGCAGCAGATCTCGACTGCCGCGGCGCGCTCGATCCTCGCCCGGCTGGAAACGCTCGCCGGTCCCAGGGGTCTTACGCCCGATGGGCTCGGACGCTTCGGGCTCGACGAGCTGCGCACCGCCGGCATCTCGCCGCAGAAAGGCGGCTACCTGCTCGACCTGGTCCAACGGGCCCGCGACGGGCGGTTGCAACTGGCGCGCATCGGCCGGCTCGATGACGAGGCGGTGATCGAGCATCTGGTCCAGGTCAAAGGCATCGGCCGCTGGACGGCGCAGATGTTCTTGATCTTCTCGCTGGGCCGGCTCGACGTGTTCCCGCACGACGACCTGGGCGTGCGGATGGCCATCAAGCGGCTCTACGGCCTCGAAGAATTGCCCTCGAAGGACGCCGGCCACGCCATCGCCGAGCGCTGGCGGCCGTACGCCTCGATCGGCAGTTGGTACTGCTGGCGGGCGCTGGAGTTCAAAGCCGAGGGCTGATCGCTGCGGTGCCGCTAGGGGGCGGATGCGTCAGCTGCCCAGCTTGGTTCGCGCGGCGCGTTTGGCCTTTTTCTTGGCACCGGCCTTCTTGGCCTTGGCCTTGGGCTTGGCCTGCCGTTCCTTCGGAGCGCTCGGCGGCGCCTGCTCGGCATTCCAGGCCTGATACAGCGCCAACAGTTCGTCGCGCTTGCTGGTCTCCTCGCCGGCCAGGTTTTTCGACTCGCCGATGTCGGTCGCCAGGTTGTAGAGCTCCGGGTCGGGCCCGCCGTCGCGGCCGACGAGCAGCTTCCAATCGCCATGGCGGATGGCCCATTGCTCGCCGAAGCGCCAATAGAGCGTCTGGTGCGGCTGGCCCGCTTGGGTGCCGGCCAGGTACGGCGCGAGGTCGACGCCGTCGAGCTTCCAGGCCGGGTCGACCGTTCCGCCGGCCGCCGTGACGACGGTCGGCAGAATGTCGAGCTGAATGATCGGGTGCTGGTATTCGGTCCCGGCGGGGAAATGCCCCGGCCACTTCGCCGCAAAGGGCACGCGGACGCCGCCTTCCCAGGTCGTGGCCTTGTAGCCGCGCAACGGACCGTTGCCCGAGGTCGTCACGAGCGTCGGTCCGCCGTTGTCCGACAGGAAGAACACGATCGTGTTGGCCTCCTGACCGGCCTCGCGGATCTTGTCGAGCACGCGCCCCACGGCGTCGTCCTTGGCCGACATCATCGCGGCGAACAGCTTGCGCTTCGGGTCGTCGATGTTCGGGAACCGGTCGAGATACTTTTGCGGGGCCTGCAACGGCGCGTGCTGGGCATTGAACGGCAGATACAAGAACCAGGGGCCCGCGCGATGCGCCTCGATGAATTCGACGGCCCGTTGGGCGTATTGGTCGGTCGTATAGAAGGTGTCGTCGTCGATCTGTTGCACGTCGTTGGAGACGCGAGAATCGACGAACTGCGTCGGGTGATAGAACGGCGTGTTGCCGAGCGTGCCGTAGAACTCGTCGAATCCGCGTTTGGTCGGGCGCGTCTCGGGTCGATTGCCCAGGTGCCATTTGCCGATGGCCATCGTGGCATAGCCCAGCGACTTGAGGCGATCGGCGATCGTCGTCTCGTTCAGATCGAGTCCCTTGACGGCCGCCACGTTGTTGAACTCGTGCCCGAAGCGCGTCTGGTAGCGGCCGGTCATCAATCCGGCTCGGGTCGGGCTGCAGTATGGTCCTGAGACGTAGCCCTGGACGAATCGCACGCCTTGCTTGGCGATCGAGTCGATGTGGGGCGTGGGGATTTGCTGGTTGCCCTGGAATCCATACTCACCCCAGCCGGTGTCGTCGGTGAGGATGACCAGCACGTTGGGCTTTTCGGCCGCGGCGGCGGTTGCGGCGCCGCAGGCCACGATGAGCAAGGCAAGCGACCAGCGCGACATGGGGCAAACCCTTCTCAAGCGATGGGAGGATGGTGCGGCGATCCGGTCCCGGCAGCACCGGGCATCCAGTAAACCCCGCCGCGGCGGTAAAGTTCCGCCGTGGCCCATTGAAAGTGGTCGCGCGCCGCAAAACAAGCGTCGGGGACCAGGGTTACAATAGGTGCCGATGACCCGCGCGATGAGGCTTTTATCGCTGGCCTGCGCCATGGCGGCCCTGGCGCCGCACGGCTGGCGGTGCGCGCGGGCCGGCGACGTCGAATTCTTCGAGCAGCGAATCCGCCCGGTCCTGGTCGAACACTGTTACGAGTGTCACGCCGGCGACGAGCGCAGCGGCGGTCTGCAGCTCGATTCGCGCCCGGCGCTCGTCGCCGGTGGCGACTCGGGGCCGGCGCTGGTGCCCGGCGATCCACAGGCAAGCCGGTTGCTGCGGGCCATCCGATACGACGACCCCGACTTGCAAATGCCGCCTGCCGGCCAGTTGGCGGACAACGTGGTGGCCGATTTCGATCGCTGGATCGCCGCCGGCGCGCCTGATCCGCGCGAACCTGTCGCCGCCAGCGCCCCACGGGCGATCGACCTGGCCGCGGGGCGCGAGCATTGGTGCTACCGTCCGCCGACGCGCGCGGCAGTGCCCGAACTGCGCGACGCCACGTGGCCGCTCGATGAGCGCCTCGACGGGTTCATCCTGGCGCGGCTCGAAGAGGCCAATCTGCGCCCGGCCGGCGAGGCATCGCGCCCCGAGTTGCTGCGCAGGTTGAGTTTCGACCTGGTCGGCCTGCCGCCCACGCCCGAGGAGCTCGACGCATTTGTCGCCGACGAGGCGCCGGGCGCCTACGAGCGCCAAGTCGACAGGTTGCTGGCGAGCCCGCAGTATGGCGAGCGCTGGGGGCGGCATTGGCTCGACGTCGCGCGGTTTGCCGAGTCGTTCACGCTGCGCGGCCTGGTGATGAGCGAGGCCTGGCGTTATCGCGACTATGTGATCGAGGCGTTCAACGCCGACCGCCCGTTCGATCGCCTGGTTCGCGAGCAGTTGGCCGGCGACCTGCTGCCCGCCGAGAGCCTGCCCGAGCGCCAGCGCCAACGTATCGCCACGGCCTTTTTGGCGATGGGCAACCACAACCTCGAGGAGCAGGACAAGGCCCAGTTGCGGATGGACGTGGTCGACGAGCAATTGGAAACGATCGGCCGCGCGTTCCTGGCGCAAACGCTCGGCTGCGCGCGGTGCCACGATCACAAGTTCGACCCGATCCCGACGACCGACTACTACGCCCTGGCGGGCATCCTGCGCAACACGCAGACGCTCGAAGATGCGAACGTCTCGAACTGGCTCGACGTCCCCCTGCCCCTGCCGGAGGACGAAGAACGCTTCTTTGCCGAGCTTCACACCCAGGAAAGCAAGCTGGCGGCGCAAGTGAAGCAACAGCGCGAGCTGGTCGAACGGCTCGCGCAAACCGATCCCGCGGGGCCGGCCGTGGTCAAGGCGAGCGACCTGCCCGGCGTCGTGGTCGACGATGCGCAGGCCCGGCTCGTCGGCCGCTGGACGCGTTCGCAGTCGGTGCGGCGCTACGTCGGCGAGGGCTATGTCCACGACGGCAACGAGCAGCCAGGCACGAAGACGGCCACCTTCATCGCCGAGTTGCCGGCCGCTGGACGCTACGACGTACGCCTGGCCTACACGCCGGGGAGCAATCGGGCGACGAACACCGAAGTGACCGTGTTCAGCGCCGAGGGGGAGCTGGTGCGGCAGATCAACCAGCGCGAGCGCCCGCCGATTGATGGCCGGTTTGTCTCCCTCGGCGAGTTTCGGTTCGAGCTGGGGGGACAGTCGTTCGTGCTGATTTCGAATGCCGGCGCCGACGGGCATGTCGTGGCCGACGCCGTGCAGTTCCTGCCGGTTGGCGAGTCCAGCGGCGCCGCGGCCGGGGAAACACCGCCCGCCGCGGCCGAGTCCGCCGAGCTGAAAGATGCGCAGCGGCAGTTGCGCGATCTGGAGGGCGAGCTGCGCAAGCTGCGGGAAGACAGCCCCCGGCGGCCCAAGGCCCTGTCGGTGGTCGAGCAGGCGTCGATCGAAAATGCCCGCGTGCACGTGCGCGGCAACGTCCACAACCAGACGGACGAGGTGCCGCGCGGATTCCTGAGCGTGATGCCTGGCGTGCGACCGCCGGCGCTACCGCCTGAGCAAAGCGGGCGCCGCGAGCTGGCCGATTGGATCGCGGCGCCGGACAATCCGCTCACGGCGCGGGTCTTCGTGAATCGCGCCTGGCATTGGCTGTTCGGCGCAGGCCTGGTGCGAACGACCGACAATTTCGGTACGACCGGCGAACGGCCCTCGCATCCCGAGCTGCTCGACGAGCTCGCGTTGCAGTTCATCGACGACGGCTGGTCGATCAAGCGGCTCGTGCGCCGCATCGTCACTTCGCGCACCTATCGACAGGCGACCACGGCCGAACCGTCGCTCGTCGAGGCCGATCCCGAGAACCGGCTGTTTGGCCGCGCCGTGCGTCGCAGGCTCGACGCCGAGGCCCTGCGCGACGCCATGCTCGGCGCGGCGGGACGCTTGGACTTGACCCTGGGGGGGCCGACGATTGCGCCCGGTACGGCGGCCGACTATGGATTCGTCTACGACCAGCCGCGGCGGAGCGTCTATGTGCCGGTATTGCGCAACGCTTTGCCCAGCCTGTTTCAGGTGTTCGATTTTGCGGATCCGAGCGTCGTGACGGGCGTCCGCGCGACGAGCACCGTGGCGCCGCAGGCGCTGTGGATGCTGAACGACCCATTCGTGCGCGAGCAGGCGCGGCACACGGCCGTGCGTCTGCTGGCCAGCGCCGAGGACGACAAGTCGCGGCTGGTCGCGGCGTTTCGTATCCTGTTGGGACGCGAGCCGCGCGCGGCGGAGTTGCTGGCGGCGCAGGCCTATCTGTCGCCGGCCGACGACGGCGCGACGCCGCAGGCGCGCGAAGATGCCTGGACGCAATTGGTGCAGGCGCTGTTCGGTTCACTCGATTTTCGCTACCTGAACTGACGCGAGACGCAGCATGCACGGCTCGATCGATCCTCGCCGCTGGTCGCGTCGCGAATTGTTGGCGACCAGCGCCTGTGGGTTCGGCCAGATGGCGCTGGCGTCGCTGACGGTGCGGGCGGCGGCAGTCACCGGCGAGGCGTCGCGCACCGTCCATTTTCCGGCCCGGGCCAAGCGCTGCATCTTTTTGTTCATGCAGGGCGGACCCAGCCACGTCGATTCGTTCGACTACAAGCCCCGGCTCCTGGCCGACGACGGCCAATCGATCGACTTCGACGATGCCCGCAAGCGGGCCAACACGGGCCAAGGCGTCTCGGCCCAGCGGATCATGAAGCCGCAATGGCCGTTTGCCCAACACGGCCAGACAGGCCGCTGGGTGTCGGAGCTGTTTCCCGCGCTGACGTCGGTGGTCGACGACCTGTGCTTCGTCCACTCGCTGCACACCGAGGGGGTGGCGCACGGTCCCGCGACACTGTTTCTGCACAGCGGGGCGACGAATTTCATCCGGCCGTCGCTCGGGTCCTGGCTGCTCTACGGCCTGGGCACCGAGAACGAAAACCTGCCGGGCTTTGTGTCCATCGCCCCATCGGCCGGCAACGGCGGTCCGCGCAACTACGGCGCCGCGTTCTTGCCGGCGCGCTATCAGGGCACGCCGATCGGCCGCGCCGGCGCGCCGGCGCAAGCGATCGCCAATATTGCGCGCGACGATCTCGATCGCACCGCGCAGCGCCGGCAGCTCGACCTGTTGCAGGCGTTCAATCAGGCGCAGCGCGACGCCGCTGGCGGCGAGAGCGAATTCGACGCGGTCGTGGAAAGCTACGAGCTGGCCTGGCGGATGCAGATGCATGCGCCGGGGCTGTTCGACCTGTCGGGCGAGTCGCAAACGACCCTGGCCGCCTATGGCGCCGACGACAAGGCCACGGCCGATTTTGCCCGTAAGTGCATCCTTGCACGGCGGCTGGTCGAAGCGGGCGTGCGCCACGTGCAGGTGACCTACGGTGACAACACGGCCAACCCGGCCTGGGACCAGCACTCGAACATCGCCAAGCATGCCGATCATGCCCGGGCCGTCGATCGCCCGGTGGCCGCGCTCGTGGCCGATCTCAAGCAGCGCGGATTGCTCGACGACACGCTGGTCTGGTGGGGTGGCGAATTCGGACGCACGCCTTATGCGCAGGCCAATGGCACGGGCCGCGATCACAACCCCTTGGGTTTCACCATGTGGCTCGCCGGCGGTGGCGTGCAGCCCGGGCTGGCCTACGGGGCGACCGACGAGTTCGGGCACCAAGCTGTCGAGCACAAGGTGCACATGCATGATCTGCATGCGACACTCTTGCACTTGATGGGCCTCGACCACGAGCGGCTCACCTATCGCTACGCGGGCCGCGACTTCCGCCTGACCGACGTTCACGGCCGAGTCGTCGACGAGTTGTTTGCCTGAAATACTCGGCAAACTTCGGGCAGATTCGCAAGCTTGAAGTGGGGTTGAGACAGCTTCTCATTTCGCTGTCTGCAACTAGGTCTCAACAACGCCGCGTGTTGGACCGCGCTTTCGGCAAGGTTTGCTAGCGCAACGAGATGCGGCGTTTTGTCGTTGCGTGGTTTCCCCGATAGCGAAGTTGGTCTTTGAACGTAACAGTTATCGCAAGTTGTCAGCGCGCGGTGGTGGAGATTGCAGACCGCACGCGAAGCAATTGCGAGGCCCAGCCGGGTAGCTCGCGCACACGCGGCAGCCAGGGGAAACCGCTGCAGTCGATCGAGCGAGAGAGACGCGCAGTGGTTGGCAGTCGCAGGTGATGGTTCGCGGGCAGCGATTGCCAGTCCTGGAGAGTGTCGCCCAGCGGGCGGCGTTCTCCGGGTGCAGCGCTCGTGGTCACTACGTCCTGTAGCCAAGGGAAGCTCACATGCGTCGCCGTCCTGTGCGTAAGAGTGCGTCGTTCTTCTCTCGCAGCAAGTCGCAACGCCGTGGCCGCCGCGCGTTTCGCCCGCTCGAGGCGCTCGAGCATCGGCTCGTCCTGGCCGGTGTCTTCGGCGGTGACCCGAACACGGTGATCGAAGGCAAGGTCTTCAACGACCTGAACGGCGACGGCAATCGCACCGGCGATCCGCTGTTGCCGAACTGGACCGTGTTTCTCGACCTCGACCACAACGGCGCGCTCAACGGCAGCGAACCGTCGCGCGTGACGGACGACGCGGGTGAGTACAAGTTTGCCGGATTGCTGTCCGGCACCTACGAGGTGCGCGAGATCTTGCAGGCCGGCTGGTCCGCCACGACGCCCGTGTCGCAATTCGTCACGGTCGAAGACGGCGACGGCGTCGAAGTGCATTTCGGCAACAGCCAAGGCATTATCGTTCCCACTTACGGCGATCTCGACGGCACGGTCTGGAACGACCTCGACGGCGACGGGGTGCGCGCCGTTGATCCGGGTACGGGCGACTACACCGAGCCGGGCCTGTCGGGCTGGACCGTGTATCTCGACCTGAATACCGACGGCACACTCGATGCCGGCGACGTTTCGACGACGACCGACGCCAATGGCTATTACCTGTTCTCCGGTGTCGAGACGGGCGACTATGTCGTCGCCGAGGTCCTGCCCACGGGGTGGGATGCCGCGCCGGGCTGGAACACGAGCGAGTGGGTCTCGATCTACGACAGCCAAACGACGACGCAGGACTTCGCCAACGTCGTGCTCGAGGCCGCCAGCGCCAGCGGCGTGGTGTGGAACGACCTCGACGGCAGCGGCGTGCGCGAATTCGACTCAGGCACCGGCACCTACACCGAGCCGGGTCTGGCCGGCTGGCGGGTGTATGTCGACGTCGACGGCAGCGGCGCCTACGAAGCCGGCGAACCGACGGCGGTGACCGCTGCCGACGGCGCGTATTCAATCTTCGGCATCCCGACCGGCACGTTCGATCTGCGCGAGGAGCAACTGGCCGAGTATCGGCCCACGGCGCCGGCCACGGGTTCGACTACCTTGTTTTTCGACACCGGCTTCGTCTATACGGCGATCGATTTCGGCAACCAGTTGCGCCAGGAAGCCATCATCCGGGGCACCGTCTATGCCGACTCGGATCACGATCACACGCGCGACGCGGGCGAACGCGGTCTGGCCGGCATCACCGTGTTTCTCGACACGAACGACAACGGCGCACTCGACGCGGGCGAAGCGTCGGTGGTCACCTCGGCCGACTTGTTCTATACGCCCGGCGTCGACGAGACGGGTACCTACAGCTTCACGCACCTGCCGGCCGGCACGTACCACGTGCGTGAGATTGTCCCGGCCGATCAATTGCCGACTCCGGCCGACCAGAGTCACCACGTCGTAACGGTCACCGCCGCCCAAGAACTGGCCGGCGTCAATATGGGCAATATTTTCCGCCCGAACGAAGTCCGTGGCGTGAAGTTCGACGATCTCGACAACGACCACGTCCGCGACCCGGGCGAACCGGGCATGCCGGGCGTGACGATCTACATCGATCTCAATCGCGACGATCAGCTCGATGCCGGCGAACCGACCACGGTCACCGGGGCCGACGGCTCGTACGCGTTCACCGGCCTGACGCCGGGTGCCTACGTCATCCGCCAGGTGCTCCCGACGGGCCACGTCTACAGCTATCCCGGGCCCACCGGCGGAACGCTCTGGCCGATGGGCACCAGCAATCCGGTGGTCGGCAACGTCAGCCCGACGAGCATCACGGTCGCGCTGGCCGACGGCCAGACGCATCGGCAGAACGTTTCGTTGACCTTGCCTAGCGGCGGCGCCCTGACCAACCAGGTCGACGTGTTTCTGCTGTTCGACGACACCGGCAGCTTCACCGACAACAGCCCGATCGTGCGGGCGGCGTTCCCCGAGATCATCGCGGCCCTGCAATCGGCGCTGCCGGGAATCGATCTCGGCTTCGGCGTGGGCCGGTTCGAAGAGTACGGCAATTTTGCCGAAGAGTATTCGACCGGGCGGCCGTTCATCCTCAACCAGCCGATCATCGCCAGCAATGTGCCCGGCTTCGCGACCTCGATCCAATCGGCGCTCGACAGGATGGCGCCCGGCTACGGCGGCGACACGCCCGAGACGCTGATCGAAGCCTTGTATCAGACGGTCACCGGCGCCGGTTTCGACGGCAACAACAACGGTTCGGTGCTCGATAGCGGCGCCGCCGGCCTGGTCAACACCCAATTGAATCCTGGCGATAGCGGTGACGTGCCTTCCTACGCATCGTTCACGCCCGACGCGTCGGGCAACGTGCTGGCGGCGTCGGGCAACGTCGGCGGGGCGGGCTTCCGGCCCGGGGCGCTGCCGATCGTCCTCGCGGCGACCGACACGGGCTTTGCTTATCAGCCCAAGCCGGGGGATTCGACGATCACCGGTGTCGGCGGACTCACGCTGCCCTTGTCGGTGTTGACCGAGTCGGCCCGTACGACGACTCCCTTCAACTACGGGGCCGGCATCCAAGAGACGATCACCGGCCTGAACGCCCTGGGCGCCTTGGTCATTGGGCTCGGCGTGAATCCGGAGGCCAATCTCGACCCGCGGCAGGATCTCGAGGCGATTGCCCGGTTGACCGGCGCGACGAACCATTCGGCCGCGTCGATCGCCAACGGCACCGCCGACCCGATCGACCCAGGCGATCCGATGTACTTCCAGATCAGCTCCGGTTTCGGCGGTACGGTCGCCAACGGCGTCGTCTCGGCCATCCAAAACGCCGTGACGAACGTGGCCGTGAACATCACGCTCCGGGCATCGGACCCGCGCGTGACGATCATCAACCACACGGGCGTGCTGCCGAATATCGGCGCCGGCCAGACGGCCACGTTCGACGTCGAATTCGTCGGCGACGGCCTGCCACACCGATTCGACCTGCAATTCGTACGCGAAGGCACAAACGTCGTGTTGGGCTCGATTCCGGTCGTGATTGGCACGCCGATCACCGGCGATTGCTACGAGTTCGAAGACCTGGAAGACGGCGAATGGGCCGAGGTCGAGGACTTTGGCAGCCATGCCGAACCGCTCGACGTCGAAATCGCCGGGGCGTCGTCCGCCTACCGTGGCGAGAGCCTGTCGTTCACGTTTACCACGCCCACCGGGGCCACGGGCCCCACGGCGCCGCTGACCTATGCGATCGACTGGGACGGCGACGGCGCGGTCGATCAGACGGCGTCGGGCACCGAGTCGGGCGTGACGCTCTCGCACGTGTTTGCCGCGGCCGGCAACTACGCCGTGAAGGCGACGGTGACCGATGCCGTAGGTCAGGCGAACACCCAGGTGCAAAGCGTCAATGTGGCGAAATATGTCCTGCGTTCCGATGGCGCCGGGCACACCGACCTGATCTGGAGCGGCACGCCCGGCTTCGACGCGGTGTTCTTCTTCAACTCGGCTCAACGCGTGACGATGGTCACGCAGTTCGAGAACGGGGCGTTGAACTTCTCGGTGGTCTCGCTCAACGGCATCAACGGCAAGATCATCGCCTACGGCAACGACGGCCTCGACGTGATCGACGCCGAACTCGTCACGCAACGCCGCGTGGTGCTCTATGGCGGCGGCGGCGACGATGCCCTCTACGGCGGGCAGCGTGCCGACAGCTTGTTCGGCGGCACGGGCAACGACCTGCTCGTCGGCGGTACACAAGGGACGGACCTCGGCGACGCTATTTTCGGCGAAGCCGGCAACGACGTGCTCGTCGGACACCGCGGGGCCGATAGCCTCAACGGCGGCGCGGGCGAAGACTTGCTCGTGCCCGACATCATCCAATATGCCCCCGACTACTACGGGCTCCTCAACGGCGCCGCGGGCGTGTGGAACAACGGCGACACGTACGCCAATCGCGTGGGTTCGCTGCTGGTCGATACGCTGCTGGCCGGCGACACCGTCGTGAGCGACGGCGCGGTCGACCAGTTGACCGGCGGCGACGAGCTCGACTGGCTGTTTTACACCTTCGGACAGGACGTCGTATCCGACGGCTCTGCCGGCGAGACCGAAACCGACGCGCTGCCCTGATTGCGATTTTTCCGGGTGACCGGTTCAGGGGAACCGGTAGGAGTGTGGCCGGCATGCGCCGGCGGCTTAGGCCAAAATGTCTCCGAGCAACTCGCCGTGGACGTTGGTCAGCCGCCGGCGGATGCCGTTGTGGTAGTAGGTCAGGCGCTCGTGGTCGATGCCCAACAGGTGCAGGACTGTCGCGTGCAGGTCGTGCCACGACGTGGGCCGTTCGATCGCCTTGTAGCCGACGTCGTCGGTGGCGCCGTAGGCGATACCGTGCTTCAGGCCCGCCCCGGCCAGCCAGACGGTGAAGCCGTATTGGTTGTGGTCGCGTCCCAGGCCCACGACGTCGGCGGCCGATTGCGTGAACGGTGTTCGTCCAAACTCGGTCGTGAACAGCACCAGCGTATCGTCGAGCAGCCCGCGCTGCCGCAGGTCGCGCAACAGGCCCGCCACCGGCCGATCGATGCGCGGCGCCTCGCGGCCGTGATTCTCGCGCATGTCTTCGTGTCCGTCCCAGTTGATCCGCGGTGAGCCGAACGAGCCCCCGGAAAACAATTGCACGAACCGCACGCCGCGTTCGAGCAGCCGTCGCGCCAACAGGCAGCCGCGGCCGAAATCGGCCGACTCGACCCGGTCGAGCCCGTAGAGCTGCCGTGTGGACTCGGTTTCCTGCGCCAGGTCGGCGACCTCGGGCACGGCGGTTTGCATGCGCGCCGCCAGCTCGTAGCTGCGCAGCCGCGCGGCCAGCACATCGTCGCCGGCGTGGTCGGCCAGGTGTTGCGCGTTCAGGGCCGCGAGCGCTTCGCGCGTGGCGCGATCCCGATCGCTGGAGATGGCTCGGGCGGGCACCAGGTCGTCGATCGGCGCGCCGGAGCTGCGCAGCGTCACGCCTTGGTGCCGCGCCGGCAAGAACCCATTGGACCAATTGATCGAGCCGCCCGCCGGGTAACCGCGCGCATCAGGCACCACGACGTAGGCCGGCAGATCGTCGCTCTCGGTGCCCAGTCCGTACGACAGCCAGGCACCCATCGTGGGAAAGCCGTTGAGTCGAAAGCCCGTGTTCTCTTGGAATGTGGCCGGGGTGTGATTCGAGGTTTCGGCCACCATCGAATGGATCACCGTCAGCTCGTCGGCTACCTGCGCCAGCTCGGGAAACAGCTCCGACACCCATAAACCGCTGTCGCCGCGCTGGCGGAATTCCCATTCGGGCCGGCGGAGCAGGCCCACCTGTCCGAAGAACACGTCGGGCTGTTCATTGCCGGGCAGCGGCTGGCCGTGCAGGCGGTTGAGCAGCGGCTTGTGGTCGAACGTGTCGAGATGACTCATAGCCCCGCACAGGCAGATGTGCACGACGCGCTGCGCCTTGGGGGGATGATGCGGCGGCGGGTCCGACGCCTCGCCCGGCACGCGGGCCCGCGCAGGGCGGCCGTCGGCGGCGAGCAGCGCGGCCGCGGCGATGCTGCCGACTCCCCAACGGGCAAACGCGAGAAACTCGCGGCGACTGCAGTCCATCCCGTTAATCGACATAGACAAACTCGTTGCTGTTCAGCAAGACGCGCGCCAGGCTTGCCAACCCCTGCTCGCGCACCAGCGCTAGGGCGATGGCCGTCTCGCGCTCGGTGGCGGCCCGGCCATAGACCAGGCGAAACGCCCGTTCGATTTGCGCGGCGACTTCGCTGCCGGCCTCGTGCTCGACACGTTCGGTGAAGGCGTCGCTCATGCGCAGGACGAAGGCATTGTTCAAAAGTGCCAGCGCTTGCAGCGGCGTGGTCGTGACGGCGCGGCGCGGCGTCGTGGTCGAAGGGTCGGGGCAATCGAATGCATCGAGCAGCCCGCCACGTCCGCCGCGCGTCGTCGTGCGATAGACGGTGCGGCGTTCGAACTCGGGCCCGCTGCGCTCTGCCGGCAGGTACGACCAGGTGCCTGATCGATTGAGCTCTTCGTAGTCCTTGAATCCTGGCCCGCCAGCCAGCGGGTTGAGCCGCCCGGCGACGGCCAGCATGCTGTCGCGCAGGGCCTCGGCTTCGAGCCGCCGCGGCGTGTAGCGCCACAGTAGCCGGTTGCTCGCATCGCGCTCGACAGCCTCGGCGCGGGCGAGCGAAGCCTGGCGATAGGTGGCGCTCGTGACGATCAGCCGGTGGAGTTGCTTGAGCCGGAAGCCGCCATCGCGGAATTCGGCCGCCAACCAATCGAGCAGCTCGGGATGCGACGGACGCGCGCCGTTGAAACCGAAATCGTTCGGCGTATCGACCAGCCCGGCGCCGAAATGGTAGTGCCAGACCCGATTGACCATCACGCGGGCAAACAGTGGGTTGTCGCGCGACGCGATCCAGTTGGCGAGCGCCGCGCGGCGCGCGTCCTCCGGCCCGTCGGGCGCCAGGCCGAACTCGCTGGCCGGACCCATGGCGGCGATCCCCCCGGCGGCAACCAGGTCGGCAGGCTGCCGTGGGTCACCTCGACGCAGCACGTGCGTCGGCTCGGGCTGGCGCGGCCGGCAACAATAGACGTTGCGCTGGCGCGGTGCCGCCAGGCGACTGCGGGCCGCGTCGAGCCGCTTGGCCAAAGCGGCGCGCCGCCGCGCGGTCTCGGGATCGAGTCGCGCGATAATTTCGTCCGCGGGTATCTCGTCGCCGGCGCGGGCGACTTCGGCCGGCGTGAGGGCCCGATCGTAAAGCTCGGCTCGCTCGATCGCGCCGGCCAGCATCCGGTTGCCGCCCGGCGGCTGATGGCGCAGGCCGAAGGCGACGTACGCCTGGCCCGCCGCGAACAAGACCGGCGGGCCGGTCTGATAAGGCTGACCGTAGGGCAGGCCATCGCGGTAGGCGGCGATCGTGCCGTCGTCGGCGTAGGTGATCGTAATGCGGACGGCTCGGCCGTCGGCCTCGGTCTCGGCCGGTGCCTGAAAGCTTTCCGTGCGCTCGAATCCATTGCTGCCGGCCAGCCATTGGCCCGCCTCGCGCTCGGCAAAGACGATGGCGTCGAACACCTGGCCGTCGGCCGACAGCAGGCTGATGGCCGCCCCGCCCCGCTGGTTCAGGTTGGCCAGCTGCACCCAGGCCTGGAGCGTCTTGGCGCGCACGTCCTGGATCAAGGGCTCCGTCGTCGCAAAGCCCGAACTCCCGTCGACATTCAGAGCGCCTGCGCCGAGCGCCGCGCTGCCTTGCAGCGTGATCGCGTGTGCGCCGTTGCCGTCGCGCAAGTCGTCGAAATCCCAGCGCGCGATCGGGCGCAGCGCCTGATCGCCGGACGACGGGGTCGAGGCGCGCTGGCTGGCGATCTGCACGCGGATCGGCGCGTCGATCGCATCGAGCTGGGCGGCGAGTGACGCGACTTCGTCGCGCGCCTGTTGCCATTGCTGCTGGTCTGTCTCGCGCTGCGCGGGCGTGGTGATATCGCGCACGCCCTGCCGGACGCCAGACAGCGCCGCGACGACCCGGTAATAGTCGCGCTGCAACAGCGGATCGAATTTGTGATCGTGGCACCGCGCACAATTGAGCGTCAGTCCCAGGAAGGTCTGCCCGATCGTACCGACCAGGTCCTCCATCTCGTCTTGCCGTACGACGGCCTTCATCGCCGCGCTCTGCTGGCTCTGGCCGGGCGTGTCATAGGGGCCCGCGGCCAGAAAGCCCGTCGCGACGGTTGCCGAGGCGTCGTCGGGCGCGAGCACGTCGCCCGCCAGTTGGCGGCGGCAGAACTCGTCATAGGGCAAGTCCTCGTTCAGCGCCGCGATCACCCAATCGCGATAGGGCCACGCGTCGCGCCGCGGCTCGTCATATTCAAAACCGTTCGTCTCGGCGAACCGCACCACGTCGAGCCAGTGCCGAGCCCAGCGCTCGCCGTACTGCGGAGCCGCCAACAGCCGATCGACCAGCCGGTCGTAGGCCGCCGGATCGCCGTCGGTCTCGAAGGCGGCGACCGCCTCGGGCTCGGGTGGCAGGCCCCACAGGTCGTAGTACAGCCGCCGGATCAACACGCGCTTGCCGGCTTCGGGCGACGGGGTCAGGCCCGCCGCGCTCAGGCCCGCGAACACGAACCGGTCGATGGGCTGAGTGTTCCAGCGTGGGTCGGCCGCCGCCGGCGGGTCGGGACGCACAATCGGCGCCAGCGACCACCAGTCGTAACCGGCACGGTGGTCGGTCGAATAGCGAAACCGATCGATGGGGTCTGTGCCCCACGGGGCACCGGCCGCGATCCACGAGCCCAGCAGTTCGCGCTCGTCGTCGGCCAGAGACATCTCGGGCGGCATTTCGCCGGCGACCACACGTTGCCACGCGTGGCTCTCGTCGCGATTGCCGGCAACGAGCGCCGGTCCCGAATCGCCGCCTCGCAGGGCGGCGTCGCGCTGGGTCAGATCGAGCCCGCCCTTGGGGTCGGCCGAGTTGTGGCACTCGAGGCAGTGCCGCGCGAGCCAGGGAGCGAGCTGTCGATCGAAGCGTTCGGCATTCCACGGCGAATCGGCAGCCGCCGGTGCCGCCAACGCGGCCGCCACGGCGACGACCAGCAGCCCACGCGTTGTGCGGTGATAGCACATGACGATGCTTCGCAGCTTGAATGTCCCTCCGGAGCAATCTAGCCACCCGGCGCGCCGGGTGCCAAATCGCGGCGCAAAACGACAGTTCCCGCCAACTCGCGGCCGACCGGGTGGCGGACCCGCCGGAGCGAAGTTCCGGTATCGGTAAATCGGGCATTCTGGCGAGAGCCTGTGGGTTCTGCCGGATTGACTGGAAATGCCGATTGCCGCTCGCCGATCAGCCTTGTGAGGCCGAATTTGTAATCCCGTGCTGGCGCGTTGCTGCATGCGAGACACCTGGCGAATCGTGGCTGGTTGGTGCTTGATCCTGGCGCTGGCCCCGGCTGCGTTTGCGGCCGAACCGGCGCGCACGGCGCAGGTGCCCTACGCGCCGCCCCCCTCGCCGCCGGCCTATGTGCCGCCGCCGCCGGCGGGTATGCAAGCGATGGCCTATCCGCCCGCCCCCAGCGTTCCGGCGATTCCCGTGGCGCCCGATCCGCATGCTCGCGAGGGCTGGCTGCCGCCTTGCGGCGGCAATTGTGAAGAGTGCCTGGGCGACGTCTGTTGCGCGGGCCTCGACTGGGCGACGCTGGGTCGTTGGCAGGTGTTTGCCGACGCGCTGGCCCTGCGGCGCGATCAGATGTCCGACGTCGAGTTCGCCGGCGCGAACGGCCACAGTCTGGCGAGCAACCAATCCGATGCGCCGTTTGCCGCGATGCCAAGGCTGGGCGCAGGCTACCTGTTTGCGCCGAATTGGCGCATTGAAGGCCTGTACTACGGTCTCGGCGACTGGCAGGAAGATCGCGCGCTGTTCGACGAATCGATCAACCCGCTGGGCACCACCGGCAACCTGGTCTCGCGGTTGTCGAACTTCGGCAACCCCGGCCTGACCCCGGGCGTAGACTACAACTACCTGGCCGCCTACGAGGCAGAGAGCGAGCTGGACAACGCCGAGCTGCACGTCCGGCATCGTTTCGAGACGCCGCCCTACTTCGCCTTCTCGGCGCTGGTGGGGCTGCGCTACCTCAACGTCTCCGAAACGGCCCGGCTGCGTACGGCGTCGCACGAGCCGGGTCCGAGCGACGCGACGAACGACGTGACGGTCAAGACCGACAACCAGATGCTCGGCGTCCAGATCGGCGGTAACTCGCAGATCTACGTGTACGGCCGCTGGACGTGCGCGTTCGAGGCCAAGGCCGCGGTGCTGCAGAACGATGCGTCGCTCGAGACGCGACTACTGCGCGATCCCGGCACCGGCACCGTGACGACGTATCTGGCCGACGACGATGGTCAGAAAACGGTCTTCACCGGCGAGTTGGAGCTGACCATGAACTGCCAGGTGACGCCGCACTTCGCCGCGCGGTTTGGCTACCACGCGTTGTGGGTCGATGGGCTGGCGATCGCCACCCAGAACATCCCGCGCGACATCAATTACCTCACGACAGGCCCGGTCAATCTCGATCACGAGGGCCGCTCGGTCTATCACGGCCCGCAGATCGGTGCGACGCTGTCGTGGTGACTCTGCCGCGTTGATGCGGACCGGCGCGCGGGCAGGTCAGCCGACCAGCCGTGCGGCCAGATCGTTCTGCCCGCCGACGTCGGTCAAGCGCCGCTCACGGCCTTCGAACAAATAGGTCAGGCGTGTGTGATCGAGCCCTAGCAGCGACAGCATCGTGGCGTGCAGGTCGTGCACGTGGACCTTGTCTTCGACGGCCGTGAAGCCAAAGTCGTCGGTAGCGCCGATCACCTGTCCGCCGCGCACGCCGCCGCCGGCCAGCCAGGCTGAAAAGCCGTAGGGATTGTGATCGCGCCCCTGGGTGCCCTGCATGACGGGCGTGCGGCCGAACTCGCCGACCCACACTAGCAGCGTGCTGTCGAGCAGGCCCCGCTGCGCCAGGTCGCGAATCAATCCGGCGATGGGCCGGTCGATTCGCGCGGCGTTGGTTTCGTGATTCTTGGCGCAGTGTTCGTGGCCGTCCCAGTCGTTGTTGATCAGCATCACGTAGCGCACCCCGCGCTCGACCATCCGCCGCGCGAGCAGGCACATCTTGCCAAAGCGGGCCGTCGGTTCCTGGTCGGCGCCGTATTCGCCCAGCGTGTGGGCGGTTTCATCTTCCAGCCGCATCAACTCCGGGGCGGCCGTTTGCATGCGGTAGGCCAGCTCGTAATTGGCCAGCCGCGCCTCGAGACGGCTGTCGCCCGGCCGGTCGGCCGCGTAGCGCTCGTTCCAATCCTGGAGCTGGTCCATCAGCCGTCGCTGTCGAGCCGCGGACAGGTGCGGCGGCACCGCGAGATTCTGAATCGGCGGGCCCGAGTCGCGCAGCCACGTGCCTTGGTAGACGGCCGGCAAAAAGCCCGACTGGTACATCACGTTGCCGCCGCGAAAACCGCCGTCGGTCAGCACCAGGTAGGCCGGCAGGTTGTCGCTTTCGGAGCCCAACCCGTAGGTGACCCACGCACCGACGCTGGGATGACCCAACAGCAGCGACCCGGTCGTGACCAGGTTGATTGCCGGCCCGTGGATGAACGACTCGTGGTGGCACGATCGAACGACCGCCAAGCGATCGGCCTGCTGCGACAGGTGCGGGAACAAGTCGGAGATCTCGATGCCCGACTGCCCTCGGGGACGAAACGCAAACGGCGAGGCCAGCAGCGTCCCGTCCGAGGCGCGCATGAATTGCAGGTCGAGACCGGCCGAGTTGAAGCTGTCGGGCAGCTTCTGGCCGTTGTACTTGATCAGCTCCGGCTTGGGATCGAACGTCTCGATCTGGCTGGGACCGCCCGACAAGAAGATGAAGATCACATGCCGGGCCTGGCCCGCGCGCGGCGGCTGCCTTGGGGCGAGCGGGTTCGCGGCCCGCGACGGCTCGTCGCCCACGGCTTCGCGCGCGAGCAGCTCGCCGGCGGCCAG
>JAIBBZ010000038.1 GCA_019694435.1 Pirellulales bacterium | reverse complement strand
GTCGGCGCGGCCGAATTCGTCGGCGATCGAGAGGTCTTCGTCGTCGTCCTGACGATCGTCCGTCGGGGCGCGTTCGGCGCGAGCTTCTCCACCGGCACGATCGCCGCGGCCGCGTCGGCGGCGCCGCCGACGCCGGCGACGGGGCACGTCGCCGTCGCCCTCGCGCTCGCCGCGCTCGGCCGTATCGACTTCTGCCGCCGATCCGCGGTCGGCGGGCGGCAGATCGTCGCTCAAATCATCCATGTCGTCGAACAGATCGATGTCGTCTTCGGCGTATCGGGCGTCGTCGCGCGGGATGGGCTTGGGACGTTCGCGCTGCGGCTCGTCGCGTCGCTTGCCGCGTCGTTCGTCGCGGCCGCCTCGTTCGGCGTCGCCGCGCGGGGCGCGTTCGCGCTGGCCTTCGCCTTCGCGACGCGGTGGACGCTCGCCACTCGATTCGCGCCGGCGGCCTTCGTCGCGGCGGGCCTCGCCGGAACGGTGGCCGCGTTCCTCTCGGCCACCGCGCTCGCCACGCGAGCGCCCCTCTCGGCCTTGCTGCTCGCGGCCGGAGCGGCCTTCGTGACCGCCGCGCCCCTCGTGACTCGAGCGCTCTTCGCGGCCCTCTCGGCTCGGACGTTCGTCACGGCGCGAGCGCGGTTCGCGCTCGGGTCGTCGCGACGGAGTCTCCTGCGCCGCTTCGCCGCCGAGGTATTCGTCCGCCGGTTCGGCGGGCACTTTCGGAGCCTGAGCGGCCTCACTCGCCGCTGCCGCCGCCGGCGCGGCAGGTTCTTCTTCGGGCGGCGCGTTCAAGCCCAACTCCAAGGACAAGGACCGCCAGTCCGCCTTGGGACGCGGCTTCGGCGCGGCTGCCGACTTGGCTCGAGACGGCGCCGGCGGGGGAGAGGGCGCTGCAGGCTGTTGAGCGGCCTCGGGGCGAACTTCCGCTCCCAGCTCCGAGGCGAGTTCATCCCAATGGGACGGTTCGTGACTTTCAGACATACGGACCTTTACTGATCGGTTTCGGTCGGCGCTCGCGTCTTGGCTCTCACACGGGAGTGACGCGGACCGGCACTGCAGGGCGAGAATGCAAGGAAACGGCTCGGCAGGCTGCCCGGCCGATGTGTTTTTCTTCCACCCTGCTGCTGAATATAGGGGGGCAAGGCCGCTTTGTGAAGTCTCGATGTAGCTTGAGGTTAGGGATTGCACCGGCGTCCGTGATGCTCGATCGCGCCAGCCGGCATTTCGGCTCGTTCCCCGTGCAAGATAGGCCCGCGCCGGCTTGGCAGCGCGCCTAGAATTCTCTTGACGATCCCCGCCGGCCCGCGTGTCTACTTGGGCTGGCCGGTTGCGAACCTGTCCCGAGAAAGGAATCGAAGCCATGCCGACGGACAGCTCGACGCTCACCTATCCGGCTCAGCCCTACGTCGAACAGGTCGAGATCACCGGTCACATTATCGATAGCCTGATCCTGCCGAAGGTGCTGGACCTGATTACCGCCCATGGCGGCGCGTTTCGCATCTTACGGATCACGATCGGTCAGGCGCGGTCCGATCCGAGCTTTGCCCTGGTCGAGGTCCAGGCGCCGAGCGAAGAGCGGCTGCACGACATCCTGGCACAGATCATCGACCATGGCGCGGTGCCGACGGCCAAGCGCGATTGCCGGCTTGAACCGGCCGACTTGGATGGCGCCTTTCCCGAGGGCTTTTACAGCACGACGAACCAACGCACCGAAGTGCGGTTGAACGGTGCCTGGGTGCCCGTGGCCAACCAGGAAATGGATTGCGGAATCGTCGTCGATCCGGCCCGTCGCTCGGCGCGGTGTGTGCCGATGGTCGAGGTGCGCTGCGGTGATTCGCTCGTCATCGGTCATGCGGGCGTGCGCAGCTTTCCGCACGGCCGAGCACGCGAGACGCACGGTTTCGAATTCATGAGCAGCCCGGTGTCGACCGAAAAGCCCAAGGGAGTGATGATCCGTCAAATCGCCGCAGCGATGTTCGAGAACCGCGCCGCCGGAGGACGGACGCTGCTGGTCGGCGGGCCGGCGATCGTGCACACCGGCAGCGGCGAGCACGTTTGCCGGCTGATCCGGGGCGGGTACATCAACGTCCTGTTCGCCGGCAATGCCCTGGCGACACACGATATCGAACAGGCGTGGTTCGGCACGAGTCTCGGCGTGCAGCTCGAACGCGCCGAGCCGGTCGATGCGGGACACGAACATCATCTGCGGGCGATCAATCGCGTCCGCCGGCTGGGCGGAATCGCCAGGGCCGTCGAGAGCGGCGAGCTGACCGGCGGGATCATGCACGAATGCGTCCGACAACACGTCGAATTCGTGCTGGCCGGCAGCATCCGCGACGACGGGCCACTTCCCGAAGTCATTACCGACGCCCTCGAGGCGCAGCGGCGGATGCGCCAGCAGTTGGACGGTGTGACCTTTTGTCTGATGGTGGCCACGACGCTGCATTCGATTGCCGTCGGCAACCTGCTGCCCGATTGGGTCAAGGTGGTATGCGTCGACATCAATCCCTCGACGGTGATCAAACTCGGCGACCGGGGTTCGTTCCAGACGCTAGGGCTGGTGACCGACGTCGAGCCGTTCATGCGCTCGTTGGTTGAAGAGATTTCGCGTTTGGAGCATGGCCATGTCACGGCGCTCGACTGACGCGCCGCGTGTGCCCGGGGGCGATGCAGCGAGGCCGCCGATGCGCCGGATCCTGATGTGCCCACCGGAACATTACGGCATTCATTACGAGATCAATCCGTGGATGAGCCGCGAGCGCCCCAGCGACCGGCACGCGGCGCTGGAACAGTGGGAGCGCCTGACGGGTCTAATTCGCGCCGCGGGGGCCGAAATCGAACAGCTGTCGCCCGTGGCGGGCCTGCCCGATCTGGTGTTCACGGCCAACGCGGGACTGATTTTCGGGCGGCGTGTCGTGCTGGCGCATTTCCGCCACCCGGAACGGCAAGGTGAAGAGCCTCACGATCGCGCCTGGTTCTCCGCGGCCGGCTTCGAGGTCGTGGAGCCGCCGCCGGCGACGTATTTTGAAGGGGCCGGCGACGCGCTGTTCTGCGGCGACACGCTGTTTGCCGGTTACCGGTTGCGCAGTGACGCGCGCGGCATGCAGGAGATTGGCCAGATGTTGGGCGTGCGGGTGATCCCCCTGGAACTGGTCGATCCGTATTACTACCACCTCGACACGTGCTTTTGCCCGCTGGCGCCGGGCGCGGCGCTGTGGTATCCAGCGGCGTTCGACGAGTATGGCCGACGGGTGATCGGTGAACTGGTGCCCGACCTGATCTCCGTCGCCGAGGAAGAGGCGCGCTCGTTCGCCTGCAACGCGGTCGTGATCGGTCGCACGGTGATCACCAACACCGGCTGCCCGAAAATGCACGCGGAACTGCGCCGTCGCGAGTTCGAGCCGGTCGAAACACCGCTGGCCGAATTCGTCAAAGCCGGCGGCAGCGCAAAATGCTTGACGCTCCGCCTCGACGGCGAAGAAGCCGCCGCTTGGCGGGCTGCGGGTTGATGTCTCAGCCCACACCGCGAGTGCATTCGGAGCAAGCGTGCGTCATGGTCTCTCAGCTGAGGGGATTCACAATCAGCGATGTATCGAAGTCAATTCCCTCGTGGCACTCGATGATTCGTTCCCAAGTTGTCGTGAGATCTTCGCTGATGTGAGGACCCATGCAGACCGAACTGGCCAACGACGAGGCTGCGTTTCGTTTGCAGTGCCTGACGGAAATTCGCCTGGAAATCAGGCCAGCTCCGCATTGATGCTTGGCACTGACAGGAATGCCGACAACTTCTCGGGGCTGTTGCGAGACATGGGAGGGGCACGAGATGCCGGATTGGGCGCAGATTTTGGGTGTGGCGAGCCGGGGGCAGATCGAGGCGCTCGGCAAACGCGTGGATGATCTGGCCCAACAGCAGGCAGCGATGGCCGCGCGGGTGGCGGCCGTCGAAAAGCGAGTCAGCGACGGGCCGCCGCCGAATCCACCGCCGACGGCACATCGCCCTTGGCAGCTGTTTGGAGGCGAGATCGACGCTTCGCGCGAGCAGCTGCCGACCTGGAACGGGTCGTTCTATGCGCGATTCTTCTGGGACGACGTTCACACCGGCCCCCGGGCCCTGCGGACCGACGTGATCGAGCACTGGTATGCCACGGCGGCCCGCGCGGGGCTCAAACTCGCCTGGCGGCTCAACCCGCTCTCGCCGGGCTCGGGCGGAGATACCGATCATCTCGGCATCGCCTGGATGCGCGACGGCGGATGGCCCGGGTTCAGCTTCGATTGGCTCGAGGCGGCCGGAGCCGCGCCGCGCCGGCTGTGGCATTTCGACCTTGCGCATCCGCGCGTGCGTGAAGAGATCGAATGGCTGCTGGGGGCACTGGCCCGATTGTTTACGCAGCTCCAGTCGCGTTACGGCGGCGGCCTGGAATACGTCGATATGCTTGGCCTGGGGCTGTGGGGTGAGTGGCACTTCAACAACTTCGACGGTTCGACGCCGGTCGGCGTGCGCGTGCCGTCGGCGGCCGATTACCGCTGGACGATCGACCTGGTGGACGCGAGGTTTCCCGAGGTGCCGCGGCTGATGACGCTCAAGGCGCCGTCGTTTCATCGGGCCGCAGGCGAGACGTGCGCATATGCCTGCAACGAACGCCGCTGGGGGTGGCGAACCGACGGTTGGGGCGACCCCTGGCATCACGCGGTGTATTACCCGGCCGCGATCCGCGAGTGCGGATTGGAAAATCATGCAACTCGGGCGCCGGTCGCGCTCGAGCCGGCGGGCGTGTTTCAAGGGTGGAACGCCAACAACTGGCAAATCGCCGAGGAGTTTGCCCGGCAGCACCGTGCGACCTATTACCACAACAAGGGCATGGCGATTCCCACGGAACGGCTGGGGCTCGTGCGCAAGCTCCTGGAGGATTCGCTCGCCTGGGTCGTGAGCCCAGCAGTCGCGGCGGTAGAATGACGGGCAGCTTGTAGGCAAACGACCTTGGCAGATCAGGCTCGATCGTGCAGCCCGTCGACGAATGTGCCGATCAGATCGACACGCAGGGCTATGTGGTTTGCTCCTGCGTGTTTTCGCCGCAAGGGGTTGGTGAGTTGGCGGCTCGAATCGAGCGCGATCTATCCTCGCACGAGGCCAAGGCGAGCTTGCTGCAGCGCGAAGGAGTGGCGGTCGCCGCGCGCAACGTGCTCGATTGGTGCCCTGCGGCGCGCGATTGTTGGCAAGTGCCCGAGCTGTTGGCGTTGTTGAACAACATTTTGGGCCCGAGATGTGGCCTCGTGCGCGCGCTGTACTTCGACAAGACGCCGGAAAAGAGCTGGGCCTTACCGTGGCACCGCGACATGACGATTGCTGTGCGAAGTAGCGACTTGCCTCGTCGCGTATTCAGCAAGCCGACGCACAAAGCAGGCGTCGCGCACGTCGAAGCCCCTGAAGAGTTGTTACGGCAGATGCTGACGCTACGGTTGTTTCTCGACGACGTCACTTTGGAGAATGGACCGCTCGTGGTGCTTCCCGGGTCGCACCGGATGGGTAAACCGCTGCCAGACGACTTTGCGCAGTCGAAGCCCGTGCTCGGCAAAGCCGGCGACGTGCTCGCCATGCGACCGCTCTTGGCGCATACGAGCGGCCATTCGAGTGCCGAGACGCGCCTGCGTCGTCGCACGATTCATCTCGAGTTCGCCGGCGTGCCGGATCTGCCCGATGGCTACCAGTGGCACTGGTTCTGGCCGCTGCCGGCGGTGCCGCGCGGCGCAAAGGCTGAGCTTTCTTGAGTCAGCGGTGCGTCGCGAGGCGTCGACACCGGGCGTGCGGTCTGCCGGGGTGACCTTATGCCAGGACCGTTTGGACGACTTCGCCCGAGACGTCGGTCAGGCGGAAGTCGCGGCCATTGAAGCGGAACGTGAGCCGCTTGTGGTCGAGACCCATCAAGTGCAAGATCGTGGCGTGCAGGTCGTGAATCGAAACGCGGTCGGCCACGGCCTTGAAGCCGACGTCGTCGGTCGCTCCATGGCGCGCGCCGGCCTTGACGCCTCCGCCTGCCAGCCAGGCGGTAAAGGCGTGCGGGTTGTGGTCGCGACCGGGCGTGGGGCTCTTCTGCGCGATGGGCAGCCGGCCAAATTCGCCATTGCAGACGACCAGGGTCGAGTCCCAAAGCCCTAAACGCTTCAGGTCGCTGAGTAGCGCCGCGATCGGGCGATCGGTCTCGCCGGCGAATTGGCGGTGGTTGCCGGCAATGTCGACGTGCCCGTCCCAGCTGCGCTGGTTTTCCATGCCACCGCTGTAGATCTGCACGAAGCGAACGCCGCGCTCGACGAGCCGGCGGGCAATCAGGCATTGCTTGGCAAAGTGCGCGCACTGCTTGTCATGCAGGCCGTACAGGTCTTGGATCGCCGCCGACTCGCTGGCGACGTCGAGCGCGTCGGGCGCGACCGTCTGCATGCGATAGGCCAACTCGAAGCTTTCGATGCGTGCGGCCAGTTCGGCATCGGCTGGGTGTTGCGCTTGATAGGCGTCGTTCAGCCGATGCAGAAAGTCGAGCTGGGCGCGCTGCTGCGCATCGTTCTGGTGGACGTTGCGCGTGAGATTGTCGATCGGATCGCCCTGGGCATTTAGCGCCGTACCTTGAAAGACGCTCGGCAAGAAGCCGGCGCTCCAATTGCTGGCGTTGCCCTTGGGCAGGCCGCGGCCGAGCGTGTCGTACATCACCACGAACCCGGGCAGGCTGTTGCTTTCCGAGCCGAGGCCATAGGTGATCCACGATCCGACGCACGGAAAGCCCATCCGGCTGAAGCCCGTGTTCACCTGGAACAGGGCCGGCGAATGGTTGTTGGTCTCTGTAAAGCAGGAATACATGAACGCCAAATCGTCGACGTGCTCGCCCAGCAGCGGAAAAATCTCCGATGTCCACGTACCCGTCGCGCCGCGCTGCTGGAATTGAAACGGCGACTTCATCAACGGACCCACCTGATCGGCGAAGAAGCCCGTCTTGGGGTCGAAGCCGGGCAGCGGCTGACCGTCGCGCTTGGCCAACTCGGGCTTGTAGTCCCAGGTGTCGACCTGGCTTTGACCGCCGTTCATGAACAGCCAGATCATGCTCTTGGCCTTCGCCGGATGATGGCCGGCGTGCGGGGCGAGCGGATTGATCGCCGCCGGCGAGGCCGCCGAGGCCATGGGTGCGAGTCGGCCGTCGCGCGCCAACATGTCGGCCAGGGCCAACATGCCGCAACCGCTGCCGGCCCGGCGCAAGAACTCGCGCCGCCCGAGAGGTGAACAAATGGGCGTGCTAGGGGCAGGTGTGTCGTGCATCTGCGGACGGCTCCCGGGGACGGGGCTAATCGACATAGATCAATTCGTTGAGCCCGAACAACGTGTGGCAAAAATCGGTCAGCGCGGCGCGCGCAGGATCGGCATGGTTGGCTTGTCGGTAGGATTTCGCTTGCGCAGCGAGGAAAGCGAGCGAGCCCTGCAATTCGTCGGCTGTGGGCTGCCGCTGCAGGGCCAGGAGAAAACCATTGCGCACGGCCTGCTCGTCCGTCACAGGCTGTTCGGCAGCCGTGCTGACGCGGGCCGCCAGTTGGCCGGCCAGATCGTAGGCCACCGGATTATTGAGCAGCAGCAGCGCTTGCGGCGCCACGGTCGTCACCGGACGCTGCGCAAGCCCCGTGACGCCGTCCGGTGCATCGAAGACGAGCATCCAAGGGACCATCTGGCTGCGCTTGACGGTGAAATAGATGCTTCGCCGGCGCTGGGTCAGGTCGAGTGTGCCCGGACCATACATCCGGCGATCCCAGGTACCGGACAGGGCGAGCAGCGTGTCGCGGACGGCCTCACCTTCGATGCGGCGCGGTCGAAACCGCCAGTACCACTGGTTGTCCGGGTCGATCGTGGCGGCGTGCTCGTCGTAGGCCGAATCCTGGCGGTAGACGGCGCTGGTCAGAATCAGCCGGTGCAGGGGTTTGAGCTGCCAGCCTCCGGCGATGAGCTGTTCGGCGAGCCAATCGAGCAGCTCGGGGTGCGACGGCGGCGCCCCTTGCGCGCCGAAGTCGCTGGGTGTGGCCACGATGCCTCGTCCGAGATGGTGCTGCCACAACCGGTTGACGATCACGCGCGCCAGCAGGCTGCCGGCGCCGAATTGCGGATCGGTGAGCCAGTTGGCCAGCGCGGCCCGGCGGTAGGAAGTTCGCCAACCGGCGGGGGGATCTCGATGCCAGTGGTTTTCGCCGTTGGGCGCGCTGGTCAGGACTTGCAAATAGGCCGGCGTGGCGACGTCGAGTTTCTGATTCGGATCGCCGCGCTTGAGAAAGTGCGTCGCGTCGAGAAAGTCGCCGCCCTGGGTGTGCAGGCGAATGGCCGGCACGCCTTCGCTCGAGACGAGCATCTTGGCGGTCTGCGGCTGCGGGGCTTGGCGCAAATGTTCGTCGGCCTGGCGGCGCAATTCTCGCCAACCCGCGTCGAGGGGCTTGTACCAGGCGAGCAGGGTCTGGCGATCGGCGTCGCTGAGCTCGGCAGAGGCGCTTGCAGCACGCGACGCGAGAATCGACTGAATCGCGGCCGGCGCGACGAGGCCGTCGAGGGGGGCGGGACGCGCCGCGCAGCTGATCGAGAACCGGGGACGGCCGATGATGTGTTGCGTGTTGCCCTGGAAGTCGAGTGTGACGGTGAGCACCGTGCCGCCGGAAAAACCAAAATCGTCTTGCGCGGTAAACACCGCGGCATGGTCGCGGCCGAGCTGCCCATCGACGGCCCACCCGGTCGACTTGTCGCCATCGATCGCCAGGCGTACGGCGAGCTGATCGTTCTGCTCGAACGTCGCGGCGGCGGCCGTCCAGACGAGCAAGACGGGCGCGCCTTCGCCGCTGGCGGGGGCCGCTTCGACGCGGACATCGGTTAGTTGAATGTTGCCGTTGGGAGCGCGGCCGGGTCCGCCGGCGGGAAACGACGGATCGGCCAGGGCCTCGACCTTGAGCGATGTCAGTCCGACTTGATCCGTGCGCAGCACAAACGTCAGGGTGTCTTTGTCGGGGTTGTTGCCCGAGAGCAGGACGGAGCCGTCGGGCTGCGGCACAAGCGTTGCGCCGCCAGCCGAGGCCGATCGTTCGGGCACAAGCACGGTCCAGACCGGCTGCGTCGCTGCGGACGGTTCGGCGAGCCACTGCTCGAGCGCCGCCGGCAGTTGCTCCGCTGCATAGCGCGCGACCGCGGCCTCGAAGGGTGCATGCTCCGCGTCGAAACGCGCGCGTTGAGCGGCGAAACCGGACGGATCGAGATTCACGTCGAGGTTGGCCCGTACGGTCGTCGTAAAGACCGAGAGCATGCGGTAGTAGTCGGACGAGGGAATCGGATCGAACTTATGATCGTGACAACGGGCACAGCCCAAAGTCAGGCCGAGCAGCGCGGTGCCCGTCGTGTTGAGCATGTCGTCGAGTTCGTCGTAGCGTTCCTTTTCGACCTGGTTGGCCGTGATCTGCGTGGCGTGTACGCCCGCGGCCAGGAAGCCCGTCGCCGCCAACGCCAGGGGATCGTCGGGCGCCAATTCGTCGCCCGCGAGCTGCCATTGAACGAACCGATCGTAGGGCAGGTCTTCGTTCAGCGCGCGGATCACGAAATCGCGATAGTGGTAGGCATACTCGCGGTCGTAATCGTGCTCGAATCCGTGACTTTCGGCGAAGCGCACCAGATCGAGCCAATGCCGCGCCCAGCGCTCGCCGTAGTGCGGGCTGGATAACAGCCGGTCGACGAGCCGTTCATAGGCGTCGGGCGCGGTGTCGGCGACAAAGGCCTCGACCTCTTCGGGTGACGGCGGCAGCCCGATCAGGTCGAAATATACCCGGCGACAAAGGCGGCGTCGGTCGACGGGCGCACGCGGAGTCAGGCCCTGCGCGTGCAAAGCCGTGACGATGAAGCCATCGACCGGCGTGATCGACCAGTCGTCGCCTGCAGGGTGGGGCGGAGAGACCTGACGCAGTGGTTGAAACGCCCACCAGCGCCGACCGGCCTCGACGTCGATTGTGCGTGCGGCGCGGGCCACATTGACCGGCGCGGTTCGCGGATCGATCGCGCCGTCGGCCACCCAACGCTCGAGCGTCGCGATCTCGTCGGCCGCGAGCTTGCCCGCGGGGGGCATTTGAAATCCGTCGTCGCCGTATCGAACGGCGGTCACGACGGGGCTCTCATCCGGTTTTCCTGGAATGACTGCCGGTCCTGAATCGCCCCCCTTCTCCCAGCCCTCGCGATTGTCGAGATACAGGTTGCCGCGAAGGGTCTCGGCCTCATGCGAATGGCACGAGTAACAGTGCTTGACCAGCAGGGGGCGCACCTGGTTTTCGAAAAAGGCGAGCTTTTCGGGATCGTCGGCCGCCGCCGAAATCGAGGTGCTGGCAAGCGCCAGGCAACAGGCTGCGATCAGGGCGGCGTATGGGCGGCATTCCATCGAAAGACCCTTACGAACCAGTCCTAGGCAAACGACTTATGGCAGGCGGCCGGCGCGGCTGGCTGGCCCCGCAGCGGGCAGAGTCAGGCGAGGCCCCTATTATGGCCCAGTTTCCCGCAATGCACCTAGCGTCGGCCCATTGTGATTGTTCAGAAATCACCAGGATCCTCGCCCGGGGATCGGACCCTTGTGGCGAGCCGGGGGCGGATTTTTTCTCGCACTCTCACGCGAAAAACCTTGACAGGTCTGCAACGTTTAGGCAAACTTTGGGAAGTCGTTTCGGCCGAATTGCCGAAATGCCGTGAAAAATCTATCTGGATGCCAATGCCTGTCGGTTCGACAAGTTCTTTCTTCCTTCTAGGAACGCTAGTGACCCGGAACTGAGAGCCCGTTGCAAGAAAACGGACTCCAGCCCTGACAACCCCTCAACGGCGTCATGGCGGTCACTCTCTAGCAACAGGCGGCTCTCGGAAAGTAAGCAGCCCATCCCCAGGGGATGCTGCGTAGCCGTTCCACCGGGTCGCGTATTCGCTGTGTCCATTCCTGGACGCACTGCTTCGCTCTCACCGGATCTGCACCACGCATCCCCGCGTAACCGTCGGTGATTTCAGCCGCGCCTCGGCGTGCGCTGTGACACCCGGGCTGCAGGTTCTTCTTCCCTTGGTTTTATCGGACGCCGCACCGATTCATGGCAGCGTGTGCGCCATGCTCGGCGGCCCCTTTTCCTGCTTGGTCATTCATCCCGAAATCGGCTGCACCTTAAGGACGAGCTCATGCAATCTAAACTCAAGTACCTGCTTTCTTGCGGCGTATTACTCAGCCTGGCGTTTCTCGCGACCCCGGCACATGCCGCGATCATGACCTTGATCGATCACAACGCCCTCGTCGAAGTCGATCCGACGTCGCAAAGCGGTCTTTCGACCTGGACCGTCGACGGCATCGACCACATGTACCAGCAGTGGTTCTGGTACCGGCAAGGCAACGTCGCTGAAAAATCGATCGATACGCTCCCGCTGGTCACGTCCAACGTTTTTGACCCGGAGTTCGACGGCAGCGACAACGGTTTCTTCGCTCGATATCAGCAGCCCGGCGTCAACGGCTTCCGGCTGGACCTGCTGTACACGCTGCTGGGCGGCGATAACGGATCGGGCACGGCCGACCTCGCCGAGCAGATCCGCATCCGGAATACCGGCGAAACGACCTTGAACCTGACGTTCTTCCAATATTGCGACTTCGACTTGAGCAGCGTCCCTGCCGGCGATACCGGCGCGTCGTTCAACGCCAACTCAGTCACGCAATCTAATGGCGTTGTGGTCGTGGCCGAAACGGTCGTAACCCCCGTACCGGCGCGGCGCGAAGTGAACCTGTTCTCGAACACTCTCACCGCGCTCAACGACGGTGTCGCCACCAATCTGAATAACAATGCGGCGGCGCTCGACGGCGACGTGACTTGGGCCTTCCAGTGGGACATTACCCTGCCCGTCGGCGGAACGTTCATCATCAGCAAAGACAAGCACATTCAGACCATCCTGGTGCCCGAGCCTTCGAGCGCGCTCTTGGCTGGCCTGGGTTTGATGGGGCTGGTGCCCTTGACGCGACGCATGCGGCGCAAGGCGGGTTAGAAGTCGGCCACGCCGCGGGAAGATCCAGCGGCAAGAATCGCGGGATTTGAGGGATTCAATGACCAACAACTCGGTCCGGACACGCCGCTCAACGCGAGTGGCGCGTTCGGGCCGAGTTGTCTTTTTCCAGGCAGGCAAGATGGCAGCCAGTTCGCCGTCGAACGCAGCCTCGCTGTTGGGCAACCGCGCCGGTTTCCGGCGTACGTTGGGACGATGAATGCTAATTCGCCGGCGGCGGGATCGTGCGACCGTGCGGATCGATCGCCGGACGATCAAGCTCGCTGGCCAGTTCTTCGCGCAGCTCGGGCCCGATAAAGTGCTCCATGCGGTGTGCCGATTTGTGCAACCGCGCGGCGGAAAGCCCGAGATGCTTTTCCAGGTAGGACTCCCACAGTCGATGCGACCGAACGAGGTCTTGGGCCGCAATGCGTCCGGCGTCGGTCAAGCGGTAGCCACCGCCCTCGAAAGCAACCATTTGTTTTCGGGCCAGCCGGGAGAGGGCCAGCCGCTGCAGCCAGCGTGACCAGCCGCGGCGCGGCGGGAGTTCGCCCAGCGATAGCGGCCGAGCGCCACCTCCGTCTTCTTCGTGGCGGAACATCGCTCCCAAGATGTCCTCGGCCGCCACGCGCAGCCGCAGGGCTGTGCGCCGCAGCAAACGGCTGACCAGTCCATATTCGTGGCCAAATAACACGGCCCCGATGAACAAACCGCCCGCGGCGACGGCCATCATGCCTGCCGTGCTGGCGTCGGTGACCGTCGTGAAACCCAGGCGTGGAAACACGATTCCCGGCACGGTGATGGCGGCCAGGTGCCCCAGAGCCGCGCTGGCGGCGGCAATCAACAAGCTCAGGCCGACCATCCGGCTGAGGCTATCGGTCAGGAGATGCGCCGTGGCCGCCGGAACGATCAGCATAGCGACGACTAGGATGCTGCCGACGCTTTCGAACGCCGCCACGAGCGTGGCCGCCGTAATCGCCATGAGCCCGTAGTGCATCGCGCCCGCCGAAATGCCCTGCGTGGTGGCCAGTGCCGGGTCGAAGGCCGCGATGCGCAACTCCTTCCAGAACAGGCCGGCGAGCAGCAGATTGACGCCGAGCATGGCGCCGTTGACGACCGCGGCGCGCGGGATGCCCGTCTGAGCCACGGTGTCCATCACGACCGTTTCGATCGTGCCGTACAACACACAATCGGCATCCAGGTGAATGCGGTCGGCCGCCACCCGAATCAGGATCAGGCCCACGGCAAACATGCCCGTAAACACGACGCCGAGGGCGGCCGAACTCTCGACGCCGCCAAGTTTCTGCACGGTCTCGGCGAGCAGTGCCGTCAGCATGCCGATGGCAATCGCGCCGGTGAACATGGCGGCGTGCCACCAGGTACCATAATCGGCCGCGGTCAGCCAGCCGGCCTGCCGCGCGGCGTGGACCGCCAGAAACGCTCCGGCAATACCTGGCAACACGGCATGGCTCAGGGCGTCTCCCATCAAGCTCTGGCGGCGCAGCAGCAGATAGTTGCCGGGCAGCGCGCAGGCCATGGCCGCCAGCGCGGCGGTGATCACGATCCACGTGTCGAACGTGCCCCATTGGCCGATCAGTTGTGCGAATTCGCGGAGCATGGGTTCAGGCCTCCTCGCCCCGGGCCAGGGGGCCATGCGGGCTCGGGGGCACAACCACACGATCAGCACTCTGCGCTGCCAATTGGGCTTCGAGCTGGAGCACGATTTCCGGCTCGAGGACGTGCTCAATCATGTCGGCATAACGATCGACTCGCTGGGGCGCGACGTCGGCCCGCGAGATCAGGTAGAGCTCCCACAGCCGGTGGTTGCGGGCGACTTGCTTGGCGCGATGCCACCCAGCCTCGGTGAGCTGACAACTGGCTGCGTCGGTCTGGTAGAGCAGCTCGTCGCGCTCCGCCGCGTTGATCAGTCGGCGCAACGTACGCGGAGGCCAGGCGCGGGCCGTGGCCAGGGCCTGCAGCGGGACGACGCGCGCCGTGGCCCCATCGACGGACTCGGCCGCATGATCTTCGAGGTATTCAAAGCAGGCACGCAGCAGGTGTTGTCGATCAATCGAGGCCTGCAACTTGTGCTGCACGATCCAACGCCGAACCAATCCATGCCGGGGACTGGCGAACATGCTCAGCAAGAAGGCCGCACAGCCGCACAACACGATGATCGCGCCGGTCGGCAATCGCGAGAACAGCGCGCTGGACAACGTGCCGGCCACCGCGGTCAGGCATCCGAGCGTCCCCGCGCCGATCACCAAGGCGGGCAGATGATCGGTCCAAAATCGCGCCGAAACGGCCGGCACGATGAGCAGTGCAACGACCATCAACAGACCGACGCTCTGCAAACCGATGACCGTGACCGTGGAGACCAGCGCCATCAGCAACAAGTCGAGCGCCACGACCGGCCAGCCCGAGGCGGCCGCGTAGCCGTCGTCGAAACACAACAGGCTGAACTCTTTGAAGAACGCCGCGCAGACGGTCAGCGCCACCAGGCTCGTCCAGGCGATCAACTGCACGTCCGCGGCCACGAGCGCCGCGGCCTTGCCGAAGATAAAGCCTTGCAGGCCGGCGACGGTGCCCGAGGGAATCGCCTGCACGACCGTAAAGAGCACAATACCGAAGCCGAAGAACACGCTGAGCACGATGGCCAGTGCGGCGTCTTCCTTGATGCGCGTGAGCCGGCTGATGGCCACGACGCACGCCATGCCGGCGAAGCCTGCCAGCAGAGCCCCCAGCAGCAAACCGGGAAGCCAACGGCCGCCGCCAGGCGACAGGGCTTCCATCCATAAGAAAGCTGCCGCGATGCCCGGCAGCGAAGCGTGACTGACGACGTCGCCAACGAGACTGCGCTTGCGCAGCAACATGAAAGTTCCGACGACGCCCGCCACGGCGCCCAACAGCGCCGTGCCGACGAGGACGATACGGGTGTTGTAGTCGCGCAACGTGAGGACGCGGACCAGGCGCTCGCGCGAAGGCCAGGTGAAACGATTGTCGGCCAGCGACGTAACTTCGGGCGACGGCGACGCCGTGTCGGCGGCCTCGACCCGGCGCGTGTCGGTGCCGGCGAGCACCAGCACCAGCGCCATGCCAAGCGTCGAGGCGGAGCCGGCCGCTTGCCGCTGACCGAGGCGAATCATGGCCTGCCGTGCCCCATTTCCAGCCGTTGCCCGGCCTGGTCGAGCAGCGCCAGCTTGCCGCCGTAGGTCTTGCGCAGGTTGTCCGGCGTGAACACCTCGGCCGTCGGCCCAGCAACCACGACGCGCATGTTGAGCAGGATGACCTGGTCAAAATACTCTGGGACCGTCTGCAAGTCGTGATGCACGACGAGCGTGGTCTTGCCGGCGGCGCGAAGTTGTTGCAGCACGTCGACGATGGCCCGCTCGGTCGCCGCGTCGACCGAAGCGAACGGCTCGTCCATGAAATACAACTCGGCGTCTTGCGCCAAGGCGCGCGCTAGGAACACGCGCTGCTGCTGGCCACCGGAGAGCTGACTGATTTGCCGGCGCGCGAAGTCGGCCATGCCAACGCGCTCCAACGCGGCCAGTGCCAGGCGCTTGTGGGACTTGGTCACCGGGCGGAACCAGCCGATGCGCCGATACAGGCCCATCGCGACCACGTCGAGCGCGCTGACCGGAAAATCCCAATCGACGCTTTCTCGCTGCGGCACATAGCCGACAAGCCGGCGCTGGCGCCGATAGGGCTGCCCATAGATCAGCACTTCGCCCGAGACCCGTGGCACCAATTCGAGAATCGCCTTGATCAGCGTGCTTTTCCCGGCGCCATTCGGGCCGACGATTGCGATCAAGCTGCCGCGCGGGGCGTCGTAGTCGACTTCCCAGAGCACAGGCTTGCGGTGATAGGCGACGGTCAGGTCGCGCACCGAAAGCGGCATGCCTTCGCGAGGAGCGCCGGTGCTTGTTGGGGCGTGCGACACGGCGGGCGAACGGCGAATCATGGCGATGCTCCGAGAGCCGAAGGCGTGGGCGTCGCCACGGAGAGGCGGCCCAGCCGTCCGCGTTCCGGTGCGGTGCCTCCCAAGGCGCGGGCGATCGTCGTCGCGTTGTGGTCGATCATGCCGAGATAGGTCCCTTCATAAGTACCGGGAGCACCCATGGCATCGGAATACAATTGGCCCCCGATGGCGACTTTCGCACCCCGGCTGGCTGCGCCTTCGATCACGGCGCGGATGTTCTTTTCCGAGACGCTCGATTCGACGAAAATCGCGGGAATGCGCTGGGTCACCAGGAAATCGACCAGCCGGTTGATGTCGTCGACGCCGGCCTCCGATTCGGTGCTCAATCCTTGCACGCTGCGCACGGGAATCGCATAGGCCCGCGAGAAGTAGCCGAAGGCGTCGTGTGCCGTGACCAGCGCGCGCTGCGATTCGGGCACCGTCGCGATGACGTCACGAGCATATTGTTCGAGGGCGCCCAACTCTTGGCGATATTCGGCCGCGCGCACGCGGTACTCTTCGGCGAACTCCGGATCGAAGGCGGCCAGGCTCTCACCGACATGGGCCACGCATTGACTCCACGCGGCGACGTCCATCCACACGTGCGGGTCCGGGTGCCCGGCGAACTCGGGCGGCTCGCGGAGATACTGCTCGTCGAGCGCGGCGGTCACGGCGATCACCGGACGGCCCGCGGTCGCAACCTTGGTGAGCGTGTCGGTCATCCGCCCTTCAAGCAGCAGCCCGGAATAGAACACGATGTCGGCTTCCATGAGCCGCTTGACGTCGTTCCGCGTCGGCTTGTAGAGGTGCGGGTCGACGCCTTCGCCCATCAGGCCCGTCACGTTGGCTCGCGGCCCGGCGATGATACGCACAATATCGGTGACCATGCCACAAGTCGTGGTGATGCGCAGTGGATGGCGACGGGACGACGGCGCATCGCTGGCGGTTCCGTCGTCGCGGCAGCCGGGCGCGGCGACTGCCGCAAGCAGGAGTACGCCGAGCCACAGTCCAAGGTGGCCGGCGCCGCCCAATTCACTCGACGCCAGGCGATTGTCGATTGTCGCGGGCAAAGCGCTGCGCGAACACAGCCAAGTAGCTTGGGTCACTCGCATGCCTCAAGATTTTGAGTAATCAAAAAAATTATTGAGCGCAGTATGACGTCTGTCAAGTCGGCTTTGGGCTGAGAAAATCGCGGCTCAGGTCCTAGTGTCGCGATAAGGATACGACGGCCTGGCTGTTCGAAGTCGTTGTGACTAATTGACTTGTGGGAATGTCGCAAAAAAGTTGCGTTGCACGGAACGAATCGACAACTCGGCGCCTCCAATCTCCGAACGCGACGAGCAAGCAACAACCACCAAGAAACACCAAGCTGCCGCCGCGATCTGCGAACGATCACGCGTCGTGACTTCGCAAGGTTTGTCCCACCGCCGGGTCCGTCTCGCCGGGCCCTCAGCTCCCAAGGAGAGTTGCCATGTTCCGCTCGATGATTTCCCTGATTCGCCGTGTCTTGTTGGCCAGTCTGCTCAGCGCTTGTGCCACGCTGGCCTATGCCGATTCGCCGTCCAACCCCGATGCCCCGGCCAACGAGCAGCCGACCGCCCAGGCCCAGACGCTCGAACAACTGCTCGACGCTGGCGGGTTCATGTACAAGAAGCTCGACGGCGGGAAATACCGCGTGATGGTCGAAGGCAATGGTGAGGTTACTGCCATCGTCTGCTACGAAGGTGTTGCCTACACCACCAACGACGGCGTCGAAGTGAAGATCATCTATATGTACCGCTGGTTGGCCGACCTGGCCGAGGGTACCGAGCCGTCGATGGCCCTGGTCAAGTACGTCAACAACTGGAACGACAAGGCGTACGTGGGCTCGGTCATCATCAACCAGTACGGCGTCTATAACTCGAACTTCCTGTGGCTGAGCAGCTGCACCGCGCAGAACTTTGCCGACAACCTGTACTTCCTCCACTACGACGGCCTGAAGCTTGCTAAGGAGATCAAGGGCCTGCTCGAAGAGACGAGCCAGGAGGCGGCCAACGCCCGCTAGGCCAAGGCCATCGCCCCGACCAAGTCGGGGGGCAAGGCACGGCCGGCTGCGGCGAGGATTCGACGAAGTCGGCCGTGTGACAAGACGCGTGGTTCCCCGGCGATGATGCGGACGCCGCCGGGGGCCACGCGTTTTTTTTTGTTGCTCGAGCCGGAGAGCTGACAAAGAGTGACTTGGCCAGAACCGCCGGTTTGCATGGAACCCCCTGATTGCAGGGTGTATCTTGAAATCAGGCGGTCTGAGCACGCGGATAGTTTTCAGGGTACTGGACATGCGACGCTGTTGGCTGCTGTTCGCCTGCGTAATTGGTATCGGGGCAAGTTCATCAGGCCTCTTCGCGCAAGAAGTTCCGCCGGCGGCCCAGGAAAAGCCAGACGACGCCTGGGTCAATCGCCTGCGCGATGAGTTGTGGGTCGAGTTTTTCCGGGCCCGAGGCGCCGAAGACGTGCCCGCCTTCCTCGATCGGGCCGCAGCGCTGACGGAGTACGACCTGCAGTCGCGAGGCGTCACGAAGCTCACGGCTGCCGAACAACTGCGCGACTGGCTGATCGAGCCCATCGCGATGATGCCGTTGGCGGCGCGCATCAAGGCCTATGAGGGGCTGCTGAACCAGTTGCGGAAGCTTGTCGACGAGCAGGATTGGCGCGTCGTCGACTTGAAATCTCGGATCGCCGAGGCACGGCGGTGTGTATTGCTGTCGAACGAGCAACAAAAGCAACTTGCGGCCGCCGACTCCCAGCGCAAGGCGGCCTTCACAATCTCGCAAACGTACGACGATGACTACGCGGCCGAATACGCCGCGCGCGCAGCCGACTCGTACCGCGAGCTGTTGGGACAGGGCTCGATCGCCGAAGCGGAATGCTGGGCCGCTACGGTTTACTACAGTGAGGGTGCGTACGCTCCCAAAGAGGAAAGCGTGCGTTATGCCTTGACTGCAATCGAGCGGCTAGACGAGGCTTTTCCTCCGGCCAGCTTTCCGGTGGGCCACCCGGCAACGGCGCACATCCTGATCCGTTGCGGGCTGCTGCAACAGCGACTCGATGAGCCGGAGTTCCTGGCCAAGTTGCAACGCGGTGCTGCCATGTTCGAGTCGCTCTACCCGGCCGAAGAGTTGCACGCCGGGTCCATCGATCTCGTCTTGGCGTACAACGACATCGGCTTCCAGCTTTGGCGCAGCGACGATGACCGGGCGTCGTTGGCCGTCGCTGAGAAGCGTCTGGCGCTGGTGCGACGCCTGTATCCGCCCGAGGCCTGGCCCCAGGGGCATGAGGAGATCGTCAAAGCGCTGGATGTGTTGTCGCACATTGCCCGCGAATGTGCCGAATCCGCGCGAGCCTTGGAGACTGCCCGGGAACAAGTCGCGATGTGCCGGCGGCTGTATGCGCCGGAGCGATTTCCCCATGGCGAGGAGCACCTGGCACAATCGCTTTCGCGGTTGGCGGCGATCGAGGAGCGTCTTGAGCACTATGACGAGGCATTCAGACACCACGAGCAGTCGCTGGCGCAGTATCTCAGCCTGGCAGACTACGGGGATGTATCAGGGCGCGGTAACTTCTTGAACTCCGCGGCTGACTCGGCCTTGTCGCTCGGATCAATCTGCGAAGCTCAACAACGTTTGGCGGGAGGGACTGAATACTTTTTGCAAGCGCTCGAACTCCATCGCTTGCGCTACAACCTTGCGACCTACCCGGAGGGCCACGCAGACATCGTCTTCGATCTCGGGCGAGTCGGCGGTGCCTACAAGTCGCAGCGCAAGTTTGACCTCGCGATTCAGTACCTGGAAAACGCTTTAGCGATGTGCCGTTCGGTGCATCGCGCACCCCAGGATCAGCGAGGGCAAGTTGACATCGCCAAGTATCTTCGGCGTGTAGCCGATGCGTACGCGGCGGTGGGGCGCTTGGAAGAGGCCGACAAGGGTTACCGCGACTCAATCGTGATGCTCGAGCGCCTGCATGCTCAGATGCCCGAGTCGAGCGAAGATCTGACCCTGGCAGATGCACAAAGCGATTACGCCAGGTTTCTCGACGATGTTGGTCGCTTTGCCGAGGCAATGCCGCTGTTGGAGCAATGCGTGGGCGCATACCGGGCGTACTACGCGAAGCGAGAATTCACCGGCGATCTCTATTTCCTCACGACGCAAATCGACGATCTGGCATCCGCGTATCGCGCCCTGGGACGATTTGCCGAGTCGCGTGCCTTGGTAGAAGAGGAATACACCATCTTGCAGCGGCTGTATCCGCCGGACCAATACCCGCGCGGGCACATGAAGCTGGTCTACGGCTTGCGGAGCCTCACACGCACGGCCCTGGCCGCAGACCTTTTCGGCGATGCGCAGCGCTATTGCGAAAGCATGGTGGACATGCTGCGCAGATTGTACCCAGAGTCCGAATACCCCCAGGGACACGAAGCCCTTGCCAGCGGTTTGACGACGCTCGGCGAACTGCAAATGGGCTTGGGGTATCGCGAGCAGGCCCATACGGCCCTGCAAGAATCGCTGGCCATGCTGCGCCGACTGGCGGCAAACCGGCCCGGCGAAATTACGTATCCACTGCGTATTTCCAATGTAGTATTCAGTCTCTCCAATCTGATGACGGCCAAGGGCGACTACGCGACTGCCGCCACTTATGCCGCCGAATCGCTGGAACTCGATCGCGAGCTCTACCCGGCCAACCTCTATCCACGGGGCCACGTCAACATCGCCTTCAGCATGCGACGTTTGGCGTTGGTAAAGACCTATCTAGGTCAGTTCGACGAGGCGCTCGCGCTGTCGCAGGAATCGCTCGCCATCTTGCGAGGATTGCGCCCGGAAAAGGACTTCCCGAACGGTGATCCCGACATTGCGGCCATGTTGGACAACCTGGGCTGGATTCAGGCGATGAAGGGCGAATTTGCGGCGGCTGCCACGACCGAGGAAGCAGCGCTGGCCATGCTGGAACGCCTGTTCCCAAATGAACAATACCCCGACGGTGTGCCCGCGCTGGGTACCGTCAATTGGCACCTGGCAACGGTATATCAGCGTCTGGGACGAACGGGCGACGCGATTCGCGCCTTGTCGCGGTCGATGGAGATCGATCAACAGCCGCTGGAAAACCTCTTCGCCGTGGCGACCGAAGAGACGATGATCGAGTTCTTCCAGAAGGAACTCTATTCGGGCGCCAACATGCTGGTCGACTTGTGCGAGCGCGCCCAGGCGGCGGGGGATCGCGAAGCTGCAACGGTAGCCTACAAGTGGGTGCTGAATCGCAAGACGCTGATCGTCGACTCGCTGGCTCGGTTGGAGCAGGCGCGCCGGGCGGAGCAGGCCGACCCCGAGATCAAGCGGCTGAACGCCGAGATCTTGCAGATGCGCCAGCAATTGGCCGATTTGGCCATCGGCTCGGACGACGAGGAGCTGACGGCCGAAGCCCAGGCCAGCCAATCCAAAGAGCTGAATCGCCGGATCGCGCAGGCCGAGACGGAACGCAACCGCCGCCTGGCGGGCCGCATGACTCAGCTCGTCGCGGGGCAGGTCGAGGTGAGCCAGACGCAAGCTCAGCTCGCGCCGGGGACGGCCCTGGTCGAGTATTTCCGCTACGACGACTACGACTTCGACCATGCGCCGCAGGTCAATTCGAGCTGGCTGGATACGCGTTATGTGGCCTTCGTCACCACGGCGGGCTCGAAAGAAGTCGTACTGGTCGACCTGGGTCTGGCGAGTGAGATCGACTTGATCGTGAACGAATTGCGTTCGCACGTCGAGCGCGTCAATCGTTCGCTGGCACTGACTGGTGAAGACCAATTAGTGCAGGAATATCGGGGGCTGGCCCGACAGCTCGCCGCCAAGATTCTCGATCCCCTTGAAGATCGACTTTCCGGCGCGAAGACGCTGCTGTTTGCCTGCGACGGCACGCTCAGCCGCGTGCCGCTCCACACGCTGGTCGACCAACAAGGCAATTATTTGATTGAAGACCATCGCGTCGCTTACCTCGCCAGCGGACGCGACTTGCTCCGCGAACGCTCCAAGCCGGCCACGGGCACGGTGCTGCTGGCCGATCCGGATTTCAACCTGGCACCGCACCAAGAAACCGCGCCAGCGGCGGACCTGGCCGGCGTCGACGATCCAAACGCCGTGCGCAGTCTCGACGAGTTGCGCGGGCTTTCGTGGGACCGACTGAAAGATACGGCGGTCGAGGGTCGCGAGATCAGCAAACTGCTGTCGGGCAGCGACTATGGCCCGATCCGCACGTATCAGGATGCGGCCGCAACAGAGGAACAGTTGAAGGAGCTGGCGGCGCCGCGCGTCTTGCACCTGGCCACGCACGGCTACTACATCCCGATCGAGCGGCAGCAGCCGTCCGACCTGGGAGACCTGGCCTTGAACGAGACAACTCGCGGCGGTACGGCGGCGGCAATCAAGCGAAAGCTGCGCGCGGCCGACAACCCGCTGCTGCGCTCGGGGTTCGTCCTGGCCGGCGCGAATGTCCGCCCGCAACAGAACGGCGCGTCGGTGGACGACGGTTGGGTCACGGCGCAGGAGGTCGCGTTGCTCGATTTGCGCGGGACCGAGCTCGTGGTGCTGAGTGCCTGTGAAACAGGATTGGGCGACGTGGCCGTGGGGCGCGGCGTGGCCGGGTTGCGCAGCGCGTTCCTGTATGCGGGGGCCGAGTCGATGATGACCAGCCTGTTCCGCGTGCCGTCGGCCTCGACGCAGGCACTGATGACGCGCTTTTACCAGGGACTTCGCGACGGCAAGCCGAAGCTCGACGCACTGTGCGACGCCCAGCGCGATTTCTTTCGCGAGGGGCTGCGCAACCAGTCGCGGTTTCATCCCTTCTTCTGGGGCAGCTTTGTGCTGATCGGGCGTCCGGATTAGCATGCGGCCTATGTCGCTGCGTACTTGCTGCTACTCGGTCTTGCTCGCATACGGTTGGGCTTTGGCGCCTGGCGCGTCGTTGTTGGCCGAAGACGTTGCCGCGCCCACGCGGCCGAACGTGGTCGTCGTCTGTGCCGACGATCATGCGGCGTACGTGTGCGGCGCATACGGCAATCGCCTGGCCCGCACGCCGGCGATCGATCGCCTGGCGGCCGGCGGCTTGCGCTTTGCGCGGGCCTATTGCAACTCGCCGGTATGCACTGCTTCGCGTCAATCGTTCCTCACCGGGAGGTACCCGCGCACCATCGGCGTTACCCGGCTCGAAACGCCGCTGCCCGAAAGCGAAACAACGCTGGCCGAGTTGTTTTCGGCAGCGGGCTATCGCACGGCGGCCATCGGCAAGATGCACTTCAACAGCGACCTGAAGCACGGGTTTGCTGAGCGCATCGACGATCCGAGCTACCGGGCTCACTTGCGAGAGCATCCCTTGCGTCCGCTGCCCGTGGGACTGGAAGTGCAGCCGGCTTGGAAGCCGTTTCGCGATCCGGCCGCGGTCTGGCTGAACGCCGCGGCGCTGCCGTACGGCGCGCGCGACGACGAAATGCAGGGCAGCTACTTTGCCCGCTGCGCGGAAGAGTTCTTGACGAGCGCCGAGGCGCGGCAGCCGTTCTTTTTGATGGTCAGCTTCTACGAGCCGCATTCGCCGTTTCGGTTTCCGATCGAGATGGCGGGCAGCTATCGGCCCGAGCTGTTCATCGCACCGCCGTGCGATCCCGGCGAAATGAACGACGCGCCCGCGATCTTTCGAGAGCTGAGTGACGAGCAAAAGCAAGGCATCCAGGCTGCGTATTACACGTCGGTCGAGTTCGTCGACCGCAATGTCGGCCGGGTCCTGGCGTCGCTGTCGCAGGCAGGGCTGGACGAATCGACGATCGTTGTTTACCTCAGCGACCACGGCTACATGCTCGGGCAACACGGACGCTTCGAGAAGCACTGCATGTATGAGCCCGCGGTCCAGGCGCCGCTCGTGATTCGTGTGCCGCATAACGAGCGCGCAGGCGCGGTCTGCGAAGCACCGGTCGAGTTGATCGACCTGGCTCCGACGCTGCTCGAGCTGTGTGGCCTGCCTCGAGGTGAGCGGATGCAGGGCCAGTCGCTAGTTCCGGCGCTGCGTGGCGAGGAGTTTGCCGGCCGCGAAGATGTTATCGTCGAATATGCTCCCAACGACGAGCTGATGATTCTTCGCGGCGCGATGAAGTTGATCTACGAGCGGGGCGTGCGGCGGCGGACCGACGGCTACGACACCGAACGTCCGTTGCCTGGCAGGAGAATTCGGCTGTTTGATCTGGAAAGCGACCCCGACGAACAGCGCGACCTGGCTGCCGCGGCCGAGCAGCAGCCGCTGATTGCCGATTTGTTGCAGCGCTTGGCCGATCACGTCGTTCAAACGGCCCGGCGTCCGGAGCAGGTGCCGGCGATGCCAGGCATCGAAGCACTGCTCGACTGGGGGGCACAGCCACGCGACGTCAACGACGACTGATCGCCGCCGAGTGGGGCCAGGCGAAGGGCACGGCAGGCGTCAGCGAATCCGGTACAGCGTGAAGTCGCCATTGCCAAACTGACGCTCGAAACGCTCGGGCTGGCGCGCGACGAACTCGCGCGTCAGGGCGATCAGCTTGGGGTCTTCGAGCAGCAAGAACGGCTCGTCGCGCTCGGCCACGACTACGTGCGTGGCGTGAATCGACTTCCAGTAGTCCCAAAGCTGCTGATCGTGTTCGGCAAAATTCCAAACCGTCGATTTGCGCCCGGTGAATAGCGCCATCGCTCGGGGTTTGAGAAATACCACCACGGCGTCGGCCGGCGTATGCCCCCGCACCTCGTCGAAGAGTGCCACGGTCTCGGGTTTGCCGATACCTTCGCGCATCGGGCCCAAGTCGAGCGTCGTCAGCCGCGCGGCGTAGCTGCCCGCCACGAATAGCACCAGCACCGCCACGACGCGGCGCCGAAACGTCTCGGGCAGCGATTCGAGCAGAATTTGCCAGCCCACGACGATGTACAGCAGGTACAGCGGCAAGAGCGGCACGATATAGCGTGCTCCCTGGTAGAACGGGAACACGATGACCAGCAGCATGTAGCACATCGGCACCAGTTCATACACGGTGGGCCCGCGCACCAGCCGCGCCAAGAAGCCCACCAGCGCCGCCGGGAGCATGATCAAGAACACCAGAATGGTCAAAGCGGGAACATAGCCGTTGTTCCAAAAGACGATGAACCGCTTGGTGTACTCGAACAGGTGATAGACGATGACGTCGGGCTTGAATTGGAAGAACGAGATGTAGGCGTTGTCGCTGTGCAAGAACAGCGTTTGCAGCAGGGCCAGGCAGCAGAAAATGGCCAGCGCCACCAGCGAGCGCCAACCGGGCTTCCAGCCGTTACGGCCGAAGTCGTAGACCAGCAACATTGGCACAAGCACCAGGCCCAGCGACCGGGTCGAATAGGCCGCGGCCGCGAGCAGGCCCGACAGCGCGAGCAGCCCCACGTGCGGCGGAGCGCCGCGCGGCACGCGATAGGCCCAGGCCACGGCCAGAAACCAGGCATAGACCAGCAGAATGAACGGCAAGTCGGACCCGACCGAGTTGACCCAATCGTACATGTAATGGTTCAGGCCAAACGTGGCCACGATGGCGGCCGCCGGCCAGGGGCCGACGATCCGGCGGAAGTTCAAATAGATCAACGCCAGCGAGCCCAGCAAGCAGGCCATCATTTCCAGTTTGAACGCCCAAAGATTCAGGCCGAATGCCGCATAGAGCGGGGCCAGGAACATGGCCGTACCCGGCGGATAGGTCTTCGGTCCCAACGAGCCGTAGCTGGGGTTGTAGATGTAGCCCGTCTCGGCGTAGGGGACCCCCTCGACGAGATTCTCCGCGTGCATGATGTACATCGCGAAATCGCAGCCCCATTCATGGCCCGGGCGCAGTTCAAGCGCGCGGATGGCTGCAATGGCCGCCAGCAGGATCAACACCAGGGCCCATTCTCGTCGCATGTTCGGTCCGCTCTTCAACGGTCTTCTACGCGGGAAGCAGAGTCGCAATGCCGGCGCGGGCCAGCGTTGCGCACGCGGAAATTTACGTCAATCCCGTTGTCCCGGCAGGCCAAGGGGCTTGGCCAATCGACGCCTTGGTCGCGCAGGCAGGCGCAACGCGAAGGCTTGCGACGATTGCTACAACCCGTACGATCGAGGAAATCCGCGGGCCACGGGCCGTTTCTCCAGGTGCAGGGTGGGCGAGATTTCCGGCCGGGCGCGGCTTCTGCGCAGTACATCCTTGAGGGAACCTGCACGGCACTCAGGGCCGTGGCGCGGACAACGAGCGATTCATTCGATTTCGAGGCGACGATGTTTGCAGGCAAGAAAGTCGTAGTCGTCATGCCGGCGTACAACGCGGCCAAGACGCTGAAGACCACCTACGACGAAGTCATGGCGCAGGGCGTGGTCGACCGCGTGATCGTCGTCGACGACGCCAGCCGCGATGAGACCACCGAAATTGCCAAGACGCTGCCCAATGTGCGCGTCCACAAGCATCCGCAGAACCGCGGCTATGGCGGTAACCAAAAGAGCTGCTACCGCTTGGCGCTCGAGGAAGGGGCGGACATCGTCATTATGGTCCACCCCGACTACCAGTACACGCCGCTGTTGATCCCGGCCATGGCCTGCCTGATCGGCAACGGCCTGTATCACTGCGTGCTCGGTTCGCGCATTCTCGGCGGCCACGCCATGGCCGGTGGCATGCCCGCCTGGAAATACGTGGCCAACCGCTTTCTCACGTTCTCGGAGAATGTGCTGCTGGGTGCCAAGCTGTCGGAATATCACACCGGCTACCGGGCATTCTCGCGACAGCTCCTCGAGCAACTGCCGCTCGAGGAAAACTCCGACGACTTTGTCTTCGACAACCAGATGCTGGCCCAGATCTTCTGGTTCGGCTATCAGATTGCCGAGGTCTCGTGCCCCACGAAGTATTTCGCCGAGGCGTCATCGATCAATTTCCGGCGCAGCGTGACCTACGGCTTCGGCTGCTTGCGCACCGGGCTGGGCTACCGCTTTTCGAAATGGGGCCTGATTCACTCGCCGATGTTTCCGCAGCGTGACCGGGTTTCGGCGGCGAGCACCGTGGCCGCGCCGCGATCGGGCCAGGCCGGCGCGGCGAGCTGACCGCTCGGCATCACGGCGCAATTTCGGCGTCGTTGCGATGATGCGTGAAGCTGCCTTGGGCAGAACCGTAGGTTCGGAGGCCTCGGCCACGAACTACGCATCCGGTTGCTGAAGATTCACATCCGCGACAAGTTCCCGGCGCCAAAGGCGCGGTGCCGGCGCGGACGAACCCCGCGCGCTTCCGCGGCATTTGGCGCCGGACGCGGAATCCCACGCGATCTGGCGACGAACGCTCTCGCGACTCGACCGGTCGAACACTTGGGCTGTTCGGCACGAACACGCAGTGGTACGACCACCCCGCTGGAGGTCAAATAGGATCACTTGGCCGCCTGCCCCGCGTATATTGGGGCCGTGACTGCATTAGCCGTTCGCCGCCGGAGATCGTCCGCTCATGGCTCATTGGCAACATCGCCCCGAAGGTTCCTGGTCGCAGTTCGAGTTCAACCAGCCCTATGCCAAGGGTCTCGCGCGGCTGCGCGACGAGGTGCTCGCCAAGACCGATTTCGATCCGGCGACCCTCTGGCAGTGGGGCACGATGCAAGCGATGGCCATCATCGAGGTACTCAAGGCCTGCGAGGCCGCCTTCGGACGCGATGGGCAGCAAGTCGTCGCTGATGCACTGCGCCGCGTGGGACTCGATATCGGGCGGCAGATCCTGGCGGGCAAGACCAAGCCCGACGACATGAGCGAAGCGGAGTTTGTCAGTTACTACGCGACCGTGATCAACCGGATCGTCTACGCGTCGCTCGAGGCGCCCCAGATCGACAGCGACCAGCAGGTGAGCTTCGACATCCTCTGGTGTCCCCACCAGGACCATTACCAGGCGTTCGACTGCCGGGTGCAGCGCTACTTCGTTCAGGGTATGCTCGAGGCGCTCGAGGAGTTCGGCGTAGGGCACGGCTTTCAGGTGCGCTTCGACTCGACCATTCCGGCCGGGGCCGATTGCTGCCACTTCACGCTCTGGAAGACCGACGCGGCAGGGCAAGAAGCCTGGCAAAACTATACGGCCGTGCTCGATGAAAAGGCCTTGCGCCATGCGGCCAGGGCTGCCGCCGACGCCGCAGCGAGAGCGAAGTCATGAGTGACGCCACCGAGCCCGATGCGACTGCTGCGCCCACAACGGAAGGCCGCAAGCCGCGCTGGGGTTGGCGAGTTTTAGGAGCCCTGCTGGCCTTGGTGCTGACGCTCGTCGCCTATCTCGTCTTTGCGCCGTCGCCGATTGATGCAGTGGCATACGACCCTCCGCCCAAGCCCGCGATGACCGGGGTGCTCGCCCCCAACGACCTGCTCCAGGCGGCGGTGGCCATCCACCCTGGCGAGCTTCAGGGGCCCGAAGATCTGCATATCGACAGTCAGGGCAACCTCTATGCCGGGACGATCGACGGGCGGGTCGTGCGCATGGCCGACTTCGGCCGGGGGCCCGTCGAAACGCTCGCCGAAACGGGCGGACGGCCGCTCGGAATCGACATGGACGCCGCCGGCAATCTGATTGTCTGCGACGCGATCAAGGGACTGTTGTCGATCGACCCCCAAGGCAAGTTGACCGTGCTCGCGACCGAGGCCGCCGGGGTCCCGTTGGGCTTTGCCGATGACGTGGCGGTCGCCCGCGACGGGGCCATTTATTTTTCCGACGCGAGCTCGAAATATGGGTCGCAGGAATACTTGTTCGATATGCTCGAGGCGCGGCCCTGGGGGCGGCTGTTGAAGTACGACCCAGCCACGAAGCTGACGACGGTTCTGCTCGACTCGCTGTATTTCGCCAACGGCGTGGCCCTCTCGCAGCAGGAAGACTTTGTCCTGGTCAATGAGACGTATCGCTACGCGATTCGACGCTACTGGCTCAAGGGCCCTCAGGTTGGCACCGACGACGTGTTTGCCGAGAACCTGCCTGGCTTTCCCGATGGCGTCTGGTCGAACGGCCAAGGCACGTTCTGGGTGGCGATGTTCACCGTGCGCAACGACATGGCCGACTGGCTCCATCGCCAGGCGGGATTGAAGAACGCGCTGGTCAAGCTGCCGTCGGCGCTCTGGCCGCAGCCCGAGCGCTATGGGCTGGTCGTGGCCCTGGACGAGCAGGGCCAACTTGTGCGCACCTTGCAAGATCCAACCGGCGAACAGGTGTGGCAGGTCACCTCGGTCAACGAACGCGACGGGGCCATCTACCTGGGCACACTCACCGGCGACCGAATCAATCGCGTCGTACTGCCGAAATAGCGCCGGGACGGCAGGTTTGCTGCCGGTTTGCGCCGCGTGAACCGGGCGCTAGGCGACCCCGTTTACGGGGAGTTTTTGCCGCTTGGGGCCGGCGTATTGTTGGTCGCAGAGAGCTCGTTCTATCATGTGGCATGGTCGCGTGCGGCGCGACCCTGTCTTGGCCCAATCGTCGAGGGTGCGAACGGATGCGGAACTACGGGAGCCTGTTGCTCGCGGCTTGCTGGTTGTGCGGCGCCGCGAACGCTGGTTGGGCGGCCGACTGGCCGACCTATCAACATGACCTGCGGCGCAGTGCCGTGACCGCCGAGCAGCTCGACGCGTCGCAGCTCGGCCTGGCCTGGAGTTGGGAAAGCGCCAATCTACCCCAGCCGGCATGGCCGGGGCCCGCCAAGTGGGATGCCTACAAGAACATCTACAACCTCCGCTCGATGCGGAATTACGACCCGGTTTATCACCCCGTGATCGTGGGTGAACGGGTCTACTTTGCATCGACGAGCGACGACGCCGTGCATTGTGTCGCCCTGGGCGACGGAAGTCCCCTGTGGAACTTCACGACCGATGCCCCGGTACGCATTGCTCCCTTTGCCCACGAGGGGCGGCTGTATTTCGGCTCCGACGACGGCTACGCCTATTGCATCGACGCGACGACGGGAGAACTCGTTTGGAAGTTCAGCCCCAAGCCGGGCGGCCAGGCAATCGTCAACGACGGCCGCTGGATTTCGCAGTGGCCGTGCCGCACGGGCGTGACCGTTGCCGACGGGACGGCCTATTTCGCTTGCAGCCTCGTTCCCTGGCAGCCCAGCTATCTGTGCGCCCTGGATGCCGCGACCGGACGCGCCGAGGGCGAGGGCCGGTATGTCCAGGAGCTGAAGGATGTCACGCTCGAAGGCAACTTGCTCGCCTCGGCGGCGCAATTGTTTTGTCCGCAGGGCCGCGAAGTGCCGCTGGTTTTCGAACGCAGGACCGGTGCGAGCCTGGGCGCGCTCAAAGGCGGCGGCGGCTGTTTTGCCTTGTTGACCGAGGACGATCACCTGCTGCACGGTCCCGGCAACCTGACGGGCTGGATCGTCGACAGCGATGCCTCGTCGCGCGCACGGGTGACGACGTTCAACGACGGCAATGCCATCGTCGTCGCGGGCGGAATGTCGTACTTGCTGACCGACTACTCATTGACCGCGCTGCGCCGCTCCGACAAGAAACAGCAATGGCAGGTGCCCTGCAATTGTCCGTATGCCATGATTCTCGCGGGTGACATGCTGTACGTCGGCGGCAAGGATGAAATTGCGGCCTTGCGCGCCGACGATGGCACGGAAGTGTGGCGCGGCGACGTCGCTGGCCGCGCCTACGGCCTGGCAGTCGCTGGCGGCAGCTTGATCGCGTCGACCGACCTTGGCGCCGTGCACTGCTTCCGGCCGGGGGCCGGAAGCCCGAGAGAATCGGAGCCGACCGCTGAGGTTGCCGCAGAAACCGCGGAGGCGGCCGAAGGGCTACTACATCATTGGAGTTTCGCGGCGCCCGACGCGACGGAGCGTGTCTCCACGGCGGCGCAAAGCCGCGTGGACGATCGAGCAGGCAAGCGGCCGGGGCTGATCCTCGGGCCCGTGGCCTGGCGACAGGAGACGATGTTCGCCGATTCGACATTCGACTATTTGCAGCTCGATGGCCGCACGAATAGCGTGCTCGTCGAACCACAAGCCACGGTCGATCGGCTGCCGCAGCGCGAGATCACGGCTTCGGCCTGGGTGCGCATCGATCGCCCACACGATCGCGGCGTGGTGATCGGCGTGGTGCAAGACAGCAATGCGGGCGGCCGGGGTTGGTCCTTGGGGGCCAATGCCTCGCAATTCGTCTGGACGCTCAAGGGGACCCAGGGCGAACGCAAGCTGACGCGCCTGGTCGGCGGCGAAATCGAAGTGGGACATTGGACCCACCTCGTGGGCACCTTCGACGGCAGCACGATGCGCCTGTTCGTCGACGGCCAGCAGGTTGCCGAGAGCCCGGCTCAGCAGGGCGCGATCCAGTATCCCCCTGCGGCGTTCTTTGAAATCGGCGCCTTGCACGACCGCGACGAGTATCGTCGGCTCGCCTGCGGCCTGCACGAAATCAAGCTCTTTACGCGGGCCCTGAACGGCGCAGAGATCAAGGCCGAGCACGACGCCCTGCGCGAAGATCTGCCGCGCGACCTGCCGCCGCTCAAGCTGGCGGTGGGCCCCTATATTCAATTCACTTCGCCCACGACGGCCGACGTGCATTGGCGAACCACGCAACCGGGGATGACGCTGTTGCGGCTTTCGTCGGGGCATCGCGCGGAATTCCTGCACGACGAAAACCCCCGGCTGGTCCATCGCCTCACCATCGACGACCTGGAGCCAGAGGCCGTCTATGACCTGACCATCTTGGCCCGCAACGACGATGGCGTTGCAGCACTGGACGGCATCGAATGCGACACGGCCTTCAACTTCACGACCCCGCGCGGCTCGGCCACGACCGGCGGCAGCGCCTCGCCTGAAGCAAACGCGCTCGCGAAGCAAATCGCGGCGACAGGGCTCGACCGGGGATTGGCGCTGGTGCTCGGCGCAGCGGAACCGGCGCTGGTCGAGACCCTGGCCGCGACCGGTGCCTTCCGGTGGCTGTTGGTCGACACGTCGAGCGAGCGCGTCGCGGAATTGCGCAAACTGCTGCACGCCGCCGGCGTCTATGGAGCGCAAGTTGCGGTTCGCCAGGTCGAAAGTCTCGACGCCGTGCCGCTGGTGGGCGATTCGATCGATCTGGTGATCGTGCTGGATCCAAAGTCGGCGGCCGAGGCCGCGCGACTCGTGCGGCCCGACGGCGGCGCCATCGTGGCTCGCGGCGCAGGCGCGCCGCAGGGCTGGAAGGTCACCCGTCGCGGCCCGAAGCCGGGCGCGGGGGTGTGGTCGCATCAGTACGGACTGCCGGACAACGCGGCCTACGGCGGTGAGGAACTAGCCGGCATCGGCGCAGCCGGGCAAATGGAGATTCAATGGCTCGGCCGTCCGGGGCCGCGCTTCCAGCCCGATCGCAACGGACGCAAGCCCGCGCCGCTCGCGGCCAACGGCCGATTGTTCATGCAAGGGCAAGAGCGCATCGCGGCTTTGTGCGCGCACAACGGAACGATCCTCTGGGCACTCGAAATCCCGGGGCTGGCGCGTTTCAACTTGCCGCGCGACTGCAGCAATTGGTGCTGCGACGACGACTTCGTCTACCTGGCGCACCGCGAACATTGCTGGCAGATCGACGCGGCCACGGGACAATTGGTCCGCGTTCACGAGCTGCCCGAAGACAGCACCGTCGCCGCCGGCGAATCGGCCGTTGCCGATTGGGGTTACGTGGCTCGTACCGAGCGATTGCTGATTGGCAGCGCCGTCAAGCCCGAATCGATCTTCACCAGCTTCTGGGGCGGCGCCGACGAAGGCTGGTACGACGCGACGTCGGGCCCGGCGACGGCCAAGGTCTGCAGCGAATCGCTGTTCGCCCGCGAACTCGACAGCGAAGCGCGCCGTTGGACTTATCGTGGCGGGGCCATCATCAATTCGACGATCTCGCTCGCCGGCGGGAAGGCCTACTTCGTCGAATGCAGGCACCCGGACGTGGTGTCGCACGCGACGGCCCGATTCTACGAGGAACAGATCTGGCAACAGCAGTACCTGGTGGCGCTCGATCTGAATACCGGGGCCAAGACCTTCGAAATGCCGCTCGACACGGTGGACGGCGAGGTGACGTTTTATCTCGCCGCCAGCGACGAGCGGCTGGTCCTCGTCGCGTCGGGCGCCAAGCAGTATCACGTCTACGGAATCGATCGCAACACGGGCAAGATCGTCTGGGAACAGCACTTCGACTGGCAGCGGGACAACCACGGTGGACACATGGCCCGTCCGGCCATCGTGGGCGGCCACGTGTATGTGCGGCCGCGGGTGTTTGATCTGATGACCGGCGAGAAGCTGGCCTTGGAAATGCCCGGCGGCGGCTGCGGCACCTATGCCTGCACGAAGGGCGCGCTGGTGTTCCGCTCGGGCACGGTGACGGTGTGGAACAACGAGACCGGCGAGCAGACGGGCTGGTCACGGTTGAGGCCCGACTGCTGGCTCAGTTCGGTGCCGGCCTGTGGTTTACTGCTTTCGCCCGAGGCGGGCGGCGGCTGTAGCTGCGGCTCGTGGATGGAAGTTTCGATCGGCTTTTCGCCGCGCGCCCGCGCGGAAGTCGCCGCGCAGAAATAAGAGTGGAGCGCCAGACGCAGGGCCTGAGTATGTCGACCTGGAAGTTGATGTGGGACGAGATTCGCTATCGCAAGCTGAATTTCGGCCTGAGTGTGCTCGCCGTGACGATCGCCGTCGGCCTGATCACCAGCGCCACGGCGTTGATCGACGGCTATCACCGTGAGACCTGCCAGCAGATCGTCGCGCTGGAAGAATCGACCGACGCGGAACTGGCAAAGATGGAGGACGAAACGCGCAAGTTGATGCTCAAAATGGGCTTCAACCTGCTGATCGTCCACCGCGAAACTGATATGAACGATTTCTGGTCGGCCGATTTCAGCACGGTCGACATGCCGCAAGAGTATGTCGACCGCCTGGCGCAATCCGAGAGCCTCACGCTCGTGACCCATCTCGTGGCCACGTTGCAACAGCGGATCGAATGGAACCAGCGCAAGGTGCTGCTGGTCGGCTATCTGCCCGAGACGCCGCGACCGCACGAGACGAAGAAGCCGATGGGCCTGAACATTGAGCCCGGCACGGTCTATGTCGGCCACGAGTTGGGCGTCGGGCTGAAGCCGGGCGACTCGCTCGAGATTCAGGGCCGCAGCTTTCGCATCGCAGCGATTCTGCCCGAAAAAGGCAGCAAAGAGGACATCACGTTGGCCTTGCACCTGAGCGATGCACAGGCGCTCACGAACCGGCCAGGGCGGATCAATCAAATGCTCGCCATCGGCTGCCAGTGTGCCGGCGAGCGGCTGCCGAAGATCCGGGCGCAACTGGCCGAAGTCTTGCCGGAAACCAAGATCACCGAGTTTAATTCGATCGCCGTGGCCCGGGCCGAACAGCGTGACCTGGTGGCGGCCGAACGCAAGACGGTCGTCGAAGAGCTGGCCACGCATCGCGACGAGCGGCAGCGGCAAATGGAAAACTTTGCCGGGGTCTTGGCGCCCGTCGGCGTGCTCGGCTGCGGCATCTGGGTTGGACTGCTCGCACTGGCCAACGTGCGGCAGCGGCAAGTCGAGATCGGTTTGCTACGCGCCCTTGGACAGGGCTCGCTGCGCATCGCTTCGCTATTCATGGGCAAGGCTGTGCTGTTGGGGGCCTTGGGCGCTGTGCTGGGCTTCGCCGCGGGGGCGGGGCTGGCGCGTTGGCTGTTGGTTTCCGCGCTCAGTGTCGCGGCCAGCGAATTTGCGGTGCCCGTCGAACTGCTGCCTTGGGCCATCGTTGGGGCGCCGCTGTTGTGCGCTGTCGCGAGCTATTTGCCGACGCTGGTGGCCGTACTGCAAGACCCGGCCGTCGTGCTCCGCGACGCTTAGTGACGCACCGCTTATCTTCTTGCGAGGAGTTCTGGATGAGTCCGGGCATTAATCGACAGTGGTTATTCGCGTCGCGGCCCGTGGGCATGGTGTCGACCGCCAATTTCAAGCTGCACGAGGCGCCGCTGCCCGAGGTGAAAGACGGTCAGGTGCTGGTGCGCAGTCTGTACCTGTCGATGGACCCGGCGATGCGGGCCTGGATGTGGGAGCGCGAGACCTATATCGCGCCGCTGCAGGTGGGCGAAGTCATGCGCGGGTCGGCCGTGGCCCAGGTCATCGAATCGAAGAAGCCGGGCTACGCGCCGGGCGATTTCGTCGTCGGCGTGTTCGGCTGGCAGGAATATGCCGCCAGCTCGGGAGGCGGGCCGCTGCCGATGGTCAAGATTCCGCCGGGCGTGCCGCTGGCGGCGACGCTCGGCGTGCTGGGCATCACCGGATTGACCGCCTACTTCGGGTTGCTCGACTTGGGCGAGCCGCAGGCCGGCCAGACGGTCGTCGTCTCTGGCGCGGCGGGGGCCGTGGGTTCGATCGCCGGGCAGATCGCAAAGCTGAAGGGCTGCCGCGTCATCGGCATCGCCGGCGGGCCGGAAAAGTGCCGCTGGTGCGTCGAACAAGGCCAGTTCGACGCCTGCATCGACTACAAGCACGAAAACGTCCGCGCGCGGCTCAAGGAGCTTTGCCCCGACCGGATCAACGTCTACTTCGACAACGTCGGCGGCGAGATTCTCGAGGCGGCCATGGACCGCCTGGCGCTGAAGGCCCGGGTGGTGATTTGCGGCGCCATCTCGCGCTACAACGCCGAAGCGGGGCCGATCGGTCCGCGCAACTATATGAACCTGCTCGTATCGAGGGCGCGGATGGAGGGCTTCGTCGTCTTCGACTACGCCGACCAGTTCCCGCAAGCCCTGGCCGAGATGGCCGGCTGGATCGCCGAGGGCAAGTTGCGCTACGAAGAGGACATCGTCGAGGGGTTCGAGAACGCCCCCGCGGCATTGCTGCGGCTGTTCGAGGGGAAGAACCTCGGCAAGCAGATCGTGAAGATCGCCGACCCGCAATAGCGTCGGGCTTTCGCCGTCGAGCAGCGGTCAATCGGCGAGCAGCTTGGCGGCCGGAAGGGCCCCGCGAATCTTCGCGATCGCGTCCTTGGAAAGCGCCGTCTGCCGCAAGTCGAGCAACTTGAGCTGTGCGAACTTGGCGATCGTTTCGACGCTCGCGTCGGTAATCTTGGTCTGCTTGAGATTGAGCGTCGTGAGCGTCGTCAACGGGGCGAGTTGGGCCAGCCCGGCATCGCCGATCGCGGTGTCTTCGAGCGACAATTCCTGCAGCTTCTTCAGGCCCGCCAGCGCGGCCAGCCCCGCGTCGGTAATGCTCGTGTGCCAGAGGTCGAGCGAGGTCAGCTCGGGCATGCCGCGCACCAATTCCAGGCCGGCGTCGCCGATCGGTGTTTCGCTGATGTCCAACAGGACGAGCCGCGACATGTTCTTGAAGTTGGCGAAGCCGGCGTCGGTCACTCCGGTGCCACGCAGGGCCAGGCGCCGCAGCTTGGTGAGCCCGGGCAGGAACTGCATGCCCGGATCCGTGACGGCGGCCCGCATCAGGTTGAGCTCTTCGAGGTTGGTGAGCTTGCCGATCGGCTCGAGGCCGTCATTGGTGATGCTCGTATCTTCGAGCGTCAGGCCACGCATCTGGGGGAGGCTTTCCAGGTGTTTCAGGCCGGCGTCGTAGACTTGCGGGCTGCGAAACTTGAGATTGACGATCGACTTCGAGCCGACGAACTGCTCGATCACGGCGTCGGTAACCTGAAAGCAGCCGCGCAGATCGACGACCTTGAGCTTGGGCATCGTGTGCGTCACGGCCAGCCCCGTGTCGGTGACGTTGTTGTAGGGCAGCAGCAGTTGCTCGAGGTTCACGAGCCCTTTGAGCTGTTCGAGCCCGGCGTCGGTGATGTCGACTCGCTGGAGCCGCAAGATGCGCAGGTTGGTCAGGCCGGCCAGGTGCGCCATGCCGGCGTCGGTCAGTCCTGTATTCTCCAGGGCCAGATTCGTGAGCCCCGTCAGGGTTGCCAGATTCGCGATGCCTGCATCGGTGATGCTGGGACCTTCGAGCGAGAGCTGCACGAGATGCTTGCACGCGGGCAGGGCGGCCAATTGCTCGTCGGTGACTTCTTGTCCCGAGGCGTCGATCGACGTGACGAGCCCGGCCGCGTCGCGCTCGACCTTGGCGCCCAGCGCGGCGAACTGCTCGGCCGCCTGCTGCTCGGCCGGATCGACCGGCTGCGTCGGCGATGCGGGGGCGGCATCCGCGGTCGCGGGCGCGGGCGCCGGGGGGGCGTGCTGCTGGCGGGCCGAACGGAGGACAGGAACGGCAACCAGTGCCAAGACGACCAGGATTAAGATCACCGCCAGGTACCGCATCGCTCTTAAGTTCCCTGCACAAAGGGGGTCGAGGGCCAATGGTCCGAAAGCCTGACAGTGTAGCCGCTTGGGTGCCCGACTGCGATGCGCGCGGGAAGTTTGCGAGCAGGGGGGTGGCAAGTTATCCTATCGGTCGGTCATCGGATGGCCTGCTGCATCCCGCCACAAGCGCATCACGCCCCCACCCCGTCGGAGTCAATTTCGCATGTCACGTAGCTCCCGTCGTACCTTCCTGCAGACGTCGGCCGTCGCGGCCGGTGGTTTCTTTGTTGCCAACAGTCTCCGCGCCGCTGATAGCGACTCGCCGAATGAAAAGGTGCGCTTCGCTTGCATCGGCGTCGGCGGCAAAGGCGACAGCGATTCGGCCGATGCCGGTAAGCACGGCGACGTCGTTGCGATTTGCGATATCGACGAGCAGCGTCTGGACAAGGCCGCGGCCTCGTTCAAAGACGCCAAGAAATTCGTCGACTTCCGCCAGATGCTCGAAGAGATGCGCGACAGCATCGATGCGGTGACCGTCAGTACGCCCGATCACACGCACGCGCCCGCGGCCCTGATGGCCATGCGGCTCGGCAAGGCGGTGTACTGCCAGAAGCCGATGACGCACTCGATCTACGAGGCCCGCCTCATGGCGCAGGTGGCGCGCGAAAAGGGCGTCGCCACGCAAATGGGCAATCAAGGCACGTCCGAATCGGGCCTGCGCAAGGCGGCGGCCACGGTGAAGACCGGCGTCCTAGGCGACGTGTCGGAAGTGCACGTTTGGACCAACCGGCCGATCTGGCCGCAAGGTGGCCCGCGCCCCGAACCGAGCGAATGCCCCGCCCATGTAAAATGGGATCTGTGGCTCGGCCCCGCGGCATCGCGGCCCTATGCCAAGGGCTATCACCCGTTCGCGTGGCGCGGCTGGTGGGACTTCGGCACCGGCGCTTTGGGCGACATGGCCTGCCACACGGTCAACCTGCCCTATGCGGCGCTCGATCTGCACGGGCCGGTCTCGGTCGAGGCCGAACACTCGGGCCACAACCAGGAGAGCTACCCGAAGTGGTCGATCATCAAGTTCGAGTTCCCGGCCACCGACAAGCGCAAAGCGCTGACGATGTATTGGTACGACGGCGGTAAGCGCCCGCCGAAGGAACTGTTCGGCGACGCCAAGCTTGATCAGGCGGGCTCGCTGATCGTCGGCACCAAGGGCAAGCTGTATTCGCCCGGCGATTACGGCGCCGGCTGGGACTTGCTCGGCGATGTGAACAAGCCCGAAGTCGAGTTCACCCAGTCGCCCGGCCACTTCACCGAGTGGGTCGAAGCGATCAAGGGCGGCCCGGCGGCCATGTCGAACTTCCCCGAGTACTCGGGCGGTCTGACCGAGACGATCCTGCTCGGCAATCTGGCCCTGTGGGCCGGCAAGAAGGTCGAATGGGACGCCCAGAACATGAAGTCGCCGAACTGCCCCGAGCTTGAGCCGCTGATCAAGCCGGTCTATCGCTCGGGCTGGACGCTCGACGTCTAAATCGCCGCCGGCCACCTGCGTGGCCCGGCTCTGGTTCGTAAAACACCACAGGCCTCATGAGTCGCATGAACTCATGGGGCCTGTGTGCTTCCACCGCACCCACGCGACTAATCGTTGTTGTCGAACCGTTCGCGGTCGACCATCATCGTGGCGTTGTTGGCCACGTTGAACAGCGGCTTGAACGGGTTGCACTGCGAGCACTGCGCCGAGCCGCCGATGTACCAGATCAGGTTCATGCCGACGCCCCACGCCTCGTGCTGGTAATCGAAGGTCCCGTCGTTGGCGCTCTCGTCGCTGCCGGGAATCTTGTAGTTGGCAATCGCCGACACCGACCACTTGCACGACAAGGGCACTTCAAATTCGCCGCCGATCAAGCCGTCGGAATTGCCCGTCGCACCACCCCAGATTCGGGCAGTTGCACCGGAGCAGAACTGGCGGCGCCAGAAAATGGCGTACAGGTCAGTGGTTTCCCAGTGCTCGAGCACACTGGTCGTCGAGGCTCCCTGCGAGAAAGGCTGGTCGTCGTCGGTCACGCCGGTTGTGAACCAGAAGCCGATCTCGTTGCCCCAGCCGCCGCGGAAGCTGATCTCGCCGCGAATCTGGCCGAGGTTGGCGTGCACGTAGTAATCGTCGCTTAGGTAGTCGTAGACGACACCCCATTGGAACCCGACCGGTCCGCGGAAGCGGCGAAACAGGCCGGCCGTGACAAACACCTGGCTGCGGGCGCTCGACGTGTTGACGCCGAAGGTGTTGTATCCCGACAGGTCGGTCTGCACGGCTTGGGCACCGATCTGGTAACCCCAATCCATGAAGCTGCTCACGCAGCCGCCGTAGTTGATCCCTTCCTGGAAGCCGAAGTTGCCGTTGGCGCCATTGTCCGGCGGAGCCTTGAAGGCCTCGGTGCCGGCATAGAGCGTGAGATTCTCAAACACCGGGCCATGCTGCCACCACGGACCGAACTGAAAGCCGCCGTGCACGTTGACCCCGCAACCACCGGGGCCGCAGCCGGGGCCCGGCCCGTAGCCGTCGTCGTAACCGCCGCCGCAGCCGTTGGGACCGCAGCCCGGACCCTCAGGCATGTAGTCGCCCTGGTACGGGCCGCCATCGTAAGGCATGTCGTACTGCATGTTGCCCTGCGGCATGGGACCCTGCGGCGGCCCTTGGCCTTGGGGAGCTGTCGGCGCAGGCAATTGCTCGTGGGGCGCTTGTGGATCGTCGTAGAATATCTCGCGCTCGTTCGCGGCGACGCGGTTTTCTGCGCGATTTACCGTTCCGCGATTGATCGTTTGATACGAAGCCCGCTCGACGCCGCCGGTTGGTCCCGTGGCAGCCGCAGCCGGGGTCGGCCGGTTGGGCGGCCCGCTCGGTGCCGAGGTCGCTTGCGAACGGGGCATCGGCTGCCGTGCACCGTACTGCGGCGGCGGATCGGACCGCTGCGGTCGAGGCACATAGCGGCCTCGCACCCGCGGGGCGGGCATGCCCGGCAGGGGATGCTGGGCCAGGGCTTGTTCGAAGCTCGCAAGGCCCACGACCGCCAGCGTCGCGGCGATCAACAGGGGGCGAATCGGTAAGGCACGGTGCATGACGGACACCTCGTGGAAGTCGACCATTCCGAGAAACTCGGAATCGCGAATGAGTGGTCGGCCCAGGTATCGACGTCTGCGTGCGCGTTACTTTCGTCAAACTTTGAACGACCCGAAAAGTCTACCGAGATTCGCGCTTGCACGCTGGCACCGCTGGCGAAGCATCTGATGGCGATGCCGATGACGGATGCAGTATCGGCGCTAGCGAATCTGGGCGAGCGCCTGGTCGAGATCGGCGATCAGATCTTCAGGGGCTTCGAGGCCGATGCTTAGCCGCACCAGCTCGTCGCGAATGCCGTGGGCCAGGCGGTCGGCGGGGTCATAGCTGGCATGCGACATCGCCGCCGGCTGTTCGATCAGCGATTCGACCGCTCCCAGGCTCACCGCTAGCTGGAACAGTCGGGTTGATTCACAGACGCGCTTGGCGGCGGCAAAATCGCCGGCCACTTCGAACGAAAGCATGGCGCCGAATCCGCCATGCATCTGCCGAGCAGCCAGCTCGTGTCCTGGATGGCTGGCTAGGCCCGGGTAGTAAACGCGGCGAACGAGCGGGTGAGCCGCCAGGTGTTCGGCGATTCGCCCGGCCGAGCGGCAATGCTCACGCATCCGCAGCTCGAGCGTCTTCAAACCGCGCGACATCAGGTAGCTGTCGAGCGGCGACAGTACCGCCCCGGTCGCGTTCTGGATGAAGTACAGGCGGTCGTAGAGTTGTGGATCGCGCACGACCAAAGCGCCGCCCAGCACGTCGCTATGACCACCGATATATTTCGTGGCCGAGTGCATCACGATGTCGGCACCCGATTCGAGCGGGCGCGTCAGGGCCGGTGACGCGAACGTGTTGTCGGCGGCCAAGATCGCCCCCGCGCGGTGCGCGATGTCGGCACAGGCCGCGAGATCGCAGATCGACAGAAGTGGGTTGCCGGGCGTTTCCACCCATAACAACTTGGTCCGCGGCGTAAATGCCCGGCGCAGCGCGTCAAGATCGGTGGCCGGGGCGAGCGTGACGTCGATCCCGGCACGGTTGACGATCTTGTGCAGCAGCCGATAGGTACCGCCGTAGATGTCGCTGGCGGCCACGATGTGATCGCCGCGCTCCAGCAACATCGTCACGGCGTGCGTCGCGGCCATGCCGGAGGCCATCGCCAGCCCTCCGACGCCGCCTTCGAGATCGGCGAGCGTCGTTTCGAAGGCCTTGCGCGTGGGATTACCGCTACGGGCATAGTCGAATTCGCGCCACTCTCCGGCCGCGTGCTGCACGTACGTCGTCGCCAGATAGACCGGCGGCACGACCGCGCCTGTCGCGGGATCGCGAGACTGGCCGACGTGGATCGCGCGGGTACGGAATTGCATGCGGGTCTAGCTGCGATCGAGAGCCTGTGCCAGGTCGGCCACGAGATCCTCGGCGTTCTCGATGCCCAAAGCCAGGCGGATCATGTTGTCGGAGATGCCGTACTGGCGGCGCTGTTCGGGCGTGCACTCGAAATAGCTCATCACGAGCGGCTGTTCGATCAGCGATTCGACGCCGCCCAGGCTGGGGCCAATCCGCGGAATTCGCACGGCGTCGACCACCGCGGCCGTCGCGCGCCAATCGGCGTCGCGGACCTCGAAGGTCACAAGCCCGCCGAAGCCGCGCATGGTGCGGACCGCCACTTCATGATCGGGATGCGACGGCAGCCCTGGGTAGTAGACGCGCTCGACACGCGGATGTTCGGCCAAGAAGCGAGCCACGGCCAGGCCGTTTTCGTTGTGGCGCAGCATCCGCAGCTCGAACGTCTTCAACCCACGTTCGAGCAGGTAGATGTTGTGCGGCGAATTGACGGCGCCCATGATGCCGCGCAACTTCCGCACGTCTTCGAGCTTTTCGGCGCTGCCGATGATGGCCCCGGCCAGCAGGTCGTTGTGTCCGCCGAGGTACTTCGTGGCCGAGTGCAGGACGTAGTCCACGCCGGCCGCCAGCGGGCGCAGGTTGTACGGCGTCGCCAGTGTGGCGTCGATCAGTGTCTCGACGCCGTGGCGCCGGCCCAGTTCGGCAAACCGCTCGACGTCGACGACGCTCAGGTGCGGATTCGTGGGCGATTCGCTGACGAGCAGCCGGGTCTGCGGCGTGATCGCGGCCGCCATCGCGTCGTAATCGCCCGTGCGCACCTGAAGGGTCTTCACGCCGAAGCGCGCCAGGTGCTTGAGGCAGAACTCGCGGCTGCGGTGATAACATTCGTCAAAAAAGATGATTTCGTCGCCGGCGTTCAACTTGGCCATCAACAGGCCGACCAGGGCCGCCATGCCACTCGAATAGAGCAGTGCGAGCTCGCCGCCTTCGATCGCGGCGAGCTTGCGTTCGACGACTTTTTCGCTGGGGTTGCCGTAGCGGCCGTATTCTTCGCGCGGCTGCTTCTGCTCGATGAAATCGACGATCGATTTCGTATCGGCGAAGGTGTACGTCGCCGTGACGAAGATCGGGTCCGTCATCGCGTCGCCGGGCTTTTGCCGTGCTTCGCCGGCATGCACGGCGACGGTCGACAAGCCGGGCTCGCGGGCCGCGGCGGTTTCGGTGGCTACTTTCATGCGACATTCCCGTCGGCTGGCAGGGCAGGGCACTCGCCGCGGGCAACAAAAAAACCGCGGCGCAGCGAAGTGCGGTCGCGGCTTGGTCTGATCAAAGTTCGATTGCGCGGTACAACCCACCAGAGCTACGGAACTGCCCCGCCTTCAGGCGGCAAACCGTTCCAGGTGGGTCCCAAGCAATGGCACTTTAGCAGTGAGGCTGCAAGCGGCCGCAAATCCCAGTGACGGCATCTTAATCCACTCCAGGGCATCCGGCAAGCCAGGGGATTTGCTGGACGCCTTTTCGCGGGTGGCGATAGAATCGAGCCGGGCGTCGAGCCTTCAGCTCGGCCTGTTTAATCACCCTGTCTCCGCCCACGGGCCCACCCGCTGCATGTCCGGGCCGCGTCGAATTCGGTGGTTTGTCTGGGGACTGGCCGCGGCCGTGATCGGCGGCGGGCCGGCCCTGCCGCGGCTTGCGGCAGAGGATCCGATCAGGGGCGGTCCGGCCGACGACCCGGCCGGTCTGGTGAGACAACTGGGCGACGAGAGCTTTCAGCGCCGCGAGGCGGCCACGCTGCGTCTGGCCCGGCTTGGCCTTGAGGCCAAAGCCGCGCTGATCCAAGGACTGGATTCTCCGGATGCCGAGGTGCGGCGCCGCTGCCAACGGATCCTGGCCGACGTTTTGGAACTCGACTTCCGCCAGCGCGTGCGTCGCTTTGCCGAGGCGACGGACGAAGTCAGCGACGGCGATGTGCCCGGCTGGAAGAGCTTTCATCAGATCGTTGGCGATGGCAAATCGGCGCGCGACCTGTATGTCGAGATGCTCGGCGCCGAACCCGAGTTGCTCGAGACGCTCGCCAGCGACGCCGAGCGTTTGCCAGAGCTGTTGACGATGCGATTGCGGCAGGTGCAAGCTCGCCGCTCGAGCATGGCCGGCAGCGCGCAATCGCGCGACGTCGGCCTGGGAAGCATCGCTACCTTTCTGTTCGTCTTGGCGGATGAGAAGGTACTGCTGCCCGAGCCGGTGCTGAACCAAGTGAAGGAGCATGTTTATTCCCCGGCGTTTCAGCAGGCCATCATGGCCGGCCCGAAGGCGGAACCGACGCATCGCTTGTTGGCGGCCTGGCTCCGCCGCGACGAGCTCCCGCCGCTGGAGACCATGAAGCTCGCGTTCCGGCATCAAATTCCCGAGGCACTGCCGACCGCGCTGAAAGTGATTGCGCAGCAGCAAGGGGTACCGATGCTGCGCGTGCAGGCACTGCTGCTGGTGGCACGGTTCGGCACCCTGGCCCAAGTGCCGGCGGTCGAACCCTTATTACAGGACGTCAATGGCGTAAACTACCGCGTGCAATCTACCCAGGGCACGACCGAGGTCCGCGACATTGCCCTGGCCGTGCTGGTGAAGTTGTCGGGGCAGAAATATGCCGAGTACGGCCTGGCCAAAGTGGTCGAGCACCCCCAGTTGGGCTTCGAAACCGCTTCGGTCGGTTTTCCCGACGAAGAGGCTCGCGCGCGAGCGCAGCAGAAGTGGGCCGATTGGTCACGCGAGCACGCGGCCGAGATTCAGGCCGCCCAAACGGATGATGTCAATGCTGGCGCCGGGCGTGGTGGCTGACCCACCCGTTGGCCGATCGTGCCTTTGGCACTCGCCTTGACCCGGCTCGAACGGCGACGGAATAATCCCCGCCGCGCCGGGGCTCATCCCTGCGAAGTCTGCGCCCCGATCGCTCGGACCTACCATAAAACTCAGGAGCCCTGGCATGGATCGCCGGCACCGCGGATGTCGCGCGTTGCAATGGGGATTGGCGCTCGTCGCGCTCTGCGCCGGCTGCCGATCGCCTTACTACTCCGATCAGGGCGCGATGTTCGGCGGCCTCACCGGCGCTGGAGTCGGCGCGATCGTGGGGAATCAATTGGGAAGCACGCTGGGTGGCGCGGCCATTGGCGCGGGCGTCGGTGCGCTGACCGGCGCCGCCGTCGGGAATGGGCTCGACGAGGTCGAGGCCCGAAACCGCGCGATGATCGCCCAGACGCTGGGCCGTCCCGTGGCGCAGGGTGCCGCGACCACGGCCGATGTCATTGCGATGAGCCAGGCTCGTGTGTCTGACGACTTGATCGTCAATCACATTCGCGCCAACGGCGTTGCAGCGCCGTTGCGTGCCGCCGACGTGATTTACCTGCAGCAGCAGGGCGTAAGCAGCGCCGTGATTCAGGCCATGCAAAACACCCCGGTTGGTGGACCGGCGCCGGTCATGGTCGGCCAGGTACCGCCGCCTCCGGTGGTGTACGAAAACTACTATGCTCCGCCTCCACCGCCGGGTTGGTGGGGCCCGCCCTATCACTGTTACCATCCGCACTTCGGTCCCCGCGTGGGCTGGGGTGTGTCGATCTCGAGCGATCGCTTCTAGGCACAGCGGGGCAGATTTGTTGCACGGTGCGCGGCCGAGTAGCATGACCGCGTGCAACCTCGCGTCTTGTCCATTGCGCTACTGCTCGCATGCTGCTTGAGTGCAGGCAACGGCCACCTGCTGCGCGGCGGGCCGGCCTGCGCCGATGAACTACCGCTCCACGTTCCCGACGGATTCACGGTGACGCGCGTGGCCGGCGACGATCTGGCCCACGACATCTGGTGCCTGACGCTCGACGAGCGGGGCCGAATCGTCGTCGGCGGTCCCGGCTATATCCGCCGACTCGAGGACGCCGATGGTGACGGCGTCTCCGATCTTGCAACCCAGCTGGCCACGTTCGACAAAGGTGGCCCGCAGGGACTCTGTTACTTCGACGGAGTTCTCTACCACGTCGGGCCGGGGCGCTTGGGGACGCTACGTGAATCGCAGCAAGGCGATGCGCAGCCCGCGATCAACCTGCAATTCCGGTCGAGCGGCGAGCACGGACCGCACGCCATCGTGCCGGGGCCCGATGGATGCCTGTACCTGGTCTGTGGCAACGACGCGGACCCGGGCAAGGGAGTCATGCGAGAATCGGCGCTGGCCGAGCCGCCGGTCGCGGGGCGGGTGCTGCGCATTGATCCGCGATCGGGGCGGATCGACAACTTTGCCTGGGGCTTTCGCAATCCCTACGACCTGGCATTTACGCGGGAAGGCCGGCTGTTGACGGTTGATTCGGACAACGAGCGGTCGCACTATTTGCCCTGGTACGCGCCGACGCGCTTGCTCGAAGTGCACCCCAAGCACGGCCACGGCTGGCTGCTGGCCGGCTACCAGTCGAGCTGGAACCGGCCGGCCTCTTGGTTCGACAGCGTGCCGCGGGTCGCCGAATTCGGCCGCGGTTCGCCCACGGGCCTCGAGGTCTACCGCCACACGCAATTTCCCCCGCGCTATCGCGGCGGCGTGTTCTCGGCATGCTGGACATTTGGGCGCGTGTATTTCGTTGAGCTGTCGACCGGCGCCGATGGTGTCGCACTTTCGGGCCGTGTCGAAGAGTTTCTTGCTCCCACCGGCAACGACGGCTTTGCCCCGGTCGATCTGGCCGTTTCGCCGGCGGGCGACCTGCTCGCGGCGATCGGCGGCCGGCAGACGCAGGGTGGAGTGTACCGAGTTCGTCACGAGGCCGGCATCGCGCCTGCCGGGCAGCCCGCACAGCTCGATCTCGACCGCGTGCTGAGTTCGCCTCAGCCGTTGACGGCCTGGTCGCGGGCCCAATGGCTGCCTGCCGCGCGCCGGCTCGGGCGCGAGGCGTTTGTCGCCGCCGCATTCGACTCCCAGCGCGACGAACCGCAGCGCGTGCGCGCCATCGAGATCGTCACCGAGCTGTTCGGTGGATTGCGCACCGATGAACTTAGGCAATTGTCCCAGGCGCCGCCCGTGGTCCGTGCCCGGGTGGCCTGGTCGTTGGGGGCCTACCTGTCGACACACGATGCGGCCGAGGACGGGGCCGTTGCGAATGCCTTGCGTGACGCGACGCGCGATCAGCACGCGCTCGTCCAGGCCGTGGCGTGGGAGACGCTTGCCGACACGTCGATTGCCGACGCGATGTCCAGGCCCGATGCGCTGCTCTCGCCGGCCGATGGCGTTCGCCGCGCGGCATACGGTTATCTCCGTCGTCATCCCGATCAATTGCACCAGGCGCTCTTCGACGTGCTGCGCAATGATCAGCAGCCCCAAGCGGCGCTGGCCGAGCTGATTGCGCGGGTGCTGCTCGGCGAGCATGGCGGCCAACTGCAACTTCGCGGTTGGTCGATCGCCGGCGACCTGGCGATGAATCGCGATTTGGAACCTGCGCGGCGCCTCGATGCGGTGCGCG